>DUOL01000170.1 GCA_012838875.1 Bacteroidales bacterium
AAAGCCCGCAAGGGCGGAAGCCGCTGGGGACGCGGCGGCAAAAAAGCGACTTTAGAAGCTCTTTTTGCCGCCTTGCGACCCCACGGCTTGTGCCCGCGGACTTGGAACCGGGCGCCGACCCCGAGCGTAGCGAGGGGGCACGCCCTAATAAAAATTAAAAAACATAGTAAAATCATTTTCCCTTTTAACTATTTTGAAAATTATAAAATTGTTGTTTTCCTACGGAAAAAAGATGTAACTTTGCCAAAGTAATTAAAAAAAATTAAGATATGGAAATTTTATCGAATAGAGTCTTAACAATGGCTGAATCAGAGACTTTAGCTATGACAAGAATTGCGCGTGAGTTACGCGATGCGGGTAAAGATGTAATAAGTTTAAGTATCGGCGAGCCCGATTTTAATACGCCGGAAATAATCAAAGAGTTTGCTAAACAAGCAATTGATGAAAATTGGACGCACTATCCGCCTGTGCCGGGATACCCTGAACTTCGTAAAATGATTAGTCATAAATTTAAACGAGATAATAATTTAGAGTATAAACCTGAACAAATTATTGTTTCTACCGGGGCTAAACAATCAATCTATCAGACTGTTATGTCTTTGGTTAATCCGGGAGATGAGGTGATAATTCCTACTCCTTTTTGGGTTTCTTATAAGGAAATTGTGAAAGTTGCTGACGGTAAAATCGTATATATCCCCACAAAAATTGAAAATGATTTTAAGGTTTCTCCTCAAGAGTTGAAAGCGGCTATTACTCCGAAGACAAAATTAATTATGTTTAGCAGTCCTTCTAACCCTACAGGAATGCTTTATACGAAGGAAGAGCTTAAAGCGATTGCGGAGGTGGTGAAAGATTATCCTCACGTGATAATTATGGCTGATGAGATTTATGAGCATATAAATTTTGAGGGAAAACATGAAAGTATTGCTCAATTTGATTTTATTAAGGAGCAGGTGGTAACGGTAAACGGTGTTGCTAAAGGTTTTGCAATGACCGGCTGGCGTGTCGGCTTTATTGGTGCGCCGCTTTATATAGCTCAGGCTTGCAATAAATTGCAAGGACAAGTTACGTCCGCAACTTGCTCTATCGCACAGCGTGCCGTACTTAAAGCTATGGAATTAGACCCCGAAACTTCTCAAGATATTATTAATATGAGAGAAACGTTTCGCAAAAGACGAGACATGATGTATGAACTGCTTAAAGAAATTCCGGGCTTTAAAGTTACTTTGCCGCAAGGAGCTTTCTATTTCTTCCCCGACATTTCCAATCTTTATGGAAAACATGTCCCGAAAGATACGGTTTATGCTAAAACTTATCAAAAAACCGTTATCGAAAACTCGACCGATATGTGTATGTACTTGCTTTATGATGCGAACGTTGCGCTCGTGCAAGGAATTGCCTTCGGAGACGATAACTGTATCCGTTTGTCCTACGCAACATCTGACGATAAACTAAAAGAAGCTGCCAGACGCATAAAAGCCGCTATTTTAGCACTATCTTAATTCCAGTTCCAACAAAGTAGCAAAATATCTTTCCAAGGTAATTGAAAACGCTCCGCTAACTCCTTATTGGTGAGGATTCCTTGATAGAAATATACGCTTTGCAGAATGGCGAGATTGGTTTGTACGGCATATCTGAATGGGTTGAATATTAATGAGGTTAGAAAAGGAGTTATAAAATCGGAAAATAAAGCCTGCTTTGTTGCCGCATTTAACGTGCTATCTTCTAATGATTTAACGATACTTTTCCCGTTTTTTCCAATAGCTAAATTATAGGATAGAGCATTGATTCTTTTTTCAAATAGAGATTGAATATCGGGTAAAATGAAATCGTTGAAATTTTCATAGGAAACAATCGTTTGCTCCTTTTTCAAAAGCAAAAGCTCGAAAGAGTTGAACTGTGATGACTTGAAAAGAATGGAAGAGCTACTAACGATAATCAATGGGTCATCATAAAGTTCCGCCCCGACATCGGCGTAAGCCATATCTTTAATATTTCGGTTCTCCCCTACTCCACGTTGTACGAGCACTTTTATGTGATTATCAACCAACTTTTTCACTATATCGGGAGTAATGATTAAATCGGAAGAGGACGACCCCGAGGATTTTAATATCCCCAGCACTCTAAAATGTGATTTAGATGCCAAATCCAAACTCTCTTCTTCAGGATTTAATTCAAAGAAAGAATCACTCATTTTCATTCTATTTTCATCTCTTTAATAGCAAAAATACGGTAAAAATTGTCATCTACCTCAATAGAAATGTGTAAATGGTCGCTCGTTAAGAACTCTTCTATTTTCTCCGACCATTCGATAAAACAGTAATTTCCGCTAAATAAATAATCACTAAACCCTATATCAAAAACCTCAACTTTGTCATTTATTCGATAAAAATCGAAATGATAGATAGGTTCGTCATTCTCTGACCAATATTCGTTAATTATAGCAAAAGAGGGGCTTGAGGTCAAATTCTTCACGCCAAGTTGTCGGCACAATTCTTTAATAAAAGTTGTTTTGCCCGTGCCCATATCTCCATAGAAGGCAAATATTCTATAGTCCGGATAGCTCCTTAGTAAATCTTTCGCAACTTGCGTAAGCTCTTCCTCATTTTTCGCTATAAATTTTATCGGCTTAAACATGGGAATACATTTTTATCAAGCCTGATATAGGAGATTTTTCGATATTATTAATCTTAACCTCGTACTGCTTGGCAACTTTTTCTATTATTTCTCTGAAATTAAAAGCGATAGAACCTAAAATATTTAATTCCGACTGCACATAATTTGAATAATAATCAAGGTTAACTTGAAAAAAGCGTTCAAAATTTTGTTGGCAGAGAGAGTAAATAAAGGGATTTTCAATATGGGAAGAGATGTACGGAGCGAACGAGGATATAAAACGGTTAGGGAATGGTTTTTGATATAAAATTTCTAGAACTTTAAGATGAGAAAGCTCGAATTTTGTTTCAAAATCCTCTTTTATTGATTGAGGTAATGCTTTTTGCAGATATTTTGTAAGAAATAGTTTTCCTAAATAGGTTCCGCTTCCTTCATCGCCTAACAAATATCCTAAAGACGGAGTTTGCTTAATAATTTTTTCGCCGTCATAGAGACAAGACGCCGCGCCCGTTCCTAAGATAGCCACCCAACCTTTTTCACGACCGCAAAGTGCTTGACATGCCGCTAATAAATCAGATTCTATCTTAATTTCAGCCAATTTAAAATTAGAATTAAGAACTTCAAATAAAATTTCGGTATTTGCTTTATTTCCGCAACCCGCTCCGAAGAAAAATATTTTTTCTACTTTTTTCGCTTCCGCTTCGCCCATTTGCCTTACTACGTCCTCTAAAACTTCTTCTATTTCGTACCGATTATGATAGGTTACATTTATTCCCACAGTAGAAAAATCAAAGATAACTTTATTATCTTTGACAACAACCCAGTCGGCTTTGGTAGCGCCGCTATCAACTATTAAAAAACTTTTACTCATTCTTTATTAGTTATCAATAATCGCATTACGAGAAAGAAATTTAGGATTCTCTCTCTTATATGTTGAATTTAGATATTTTTGTATTAAAATATGATTTTCTAAATTTTCATTTCCTTTAAAATAGTCTAAAAAGAGTTTATCAGCTTCAAAATAGTCTTTCACACCTAATTGGTCGTAGTCGGAATTGGTAATCCCAAGTCCGTCTGCGGGGAGTGCGTTTATAGCTTGCTTAAGGGCTTCGTATTGTTCTTTATTACACTCTTTAAGTAGGAAATTGGAGAGTTTATACACTTCGGTTTTCCAAAGCCCGATAATAGGTGCATAATCGCCCACATCTCCGTGTAAAGTCCAAAAACCTGTCAAATATTCAGTAAAATTATCGGTTGCTATTACTATGCCACGATGTAATTGTGCTAAATCGTAGAGTAGCATCATTCGCATGCGTGCTTTCATATTTCCTTGTCTTAATTTTGACAGTTTAGAGTCATCAAGCGGTGCTAATAGCTTTTTATTGACAAGATAGGTTTCCGTTAAATCGAGATATTGAAAATCGTGGCAAAACTGTTTGCCAATTGCTATGGATCTTAAAATCTCTTCTTGGGAGTTTGTTTCAATCGTAATTGAGCGCCCTATTAGGGGGATACGCTGTTGTTCGCACACTTTTTTAGCCAAAACGGCGCAGAGAGTACTGTCAACGCCTCCGGAAATACCGATAACAAGAGCTTTTAGTTTATATTTTTCGATATAATTCGCAAGTGCTTCTCTTATATTCTTAATTGCGTTTTCAATTTGAATATCGGAATCTATTAAATTAAAAAATGCGACATCAATCATAGCTTAAAAAGTACATTTACAAAATGCAAATGTACATTATTTTTAAGATTATTTGGAAAGAAAGTTAAAAAAATCAGGATAAAAAAAGGGGCTGTTTGGTTAAGCAGCCCCTTTCGGAAAAACTTTTACTCTGGGTGTATTGCATCGCTTGGGCAAGCATCGGCACAAGCTCCGCACTCAATACAAAGTTCTGGATCAATGACATAATAGTCACCGGAAGAAATTGCTTCAACGGGGCACTCGTCAATACATGAGCCACAAGCTATACAAGAATCCGGATTAATTTTATAAGCCATAGTTTTATTATTTTAGGTTAATAATTGGTAATGCAAAGATAATACATTTACCATAATAGTTAATAATTTTCAGGTTTTAGTTCGAAATATGCCATAGGATGCTCGCAAGCGGGGCAATTTACCGGAGGGTTAACGCCTTCGTGCATATAACCGCAATTACGACACATCCATTTCACCTTATCTTTTTTCTCAAAAACGGTACCCTCTTTCAGATTAGCAAGAAATTTTCTAAATCTGTCATCATGGGTAATTTCTGCTTTAGCAATCACCTTAAATTTTGCTGCAATTTCAGGGAATCCTTCTTTTTCTGCTACTTCAGCAAAATGAGGATAAAGTTCTGACCACTCTTCTTTTTCCCCTTCGGCGGCAGCTAACAAATTTTCGGCGGTAGTTCCGATAACCCCTGCGGGATACATAGCGGTTATTTCCACCATTCCTCCTTCAAGAAGTTTGAAAAATTGTTTTGCATGTTGCTCTTCATGAGCTGCAGTTTCGGCAAAAATAGCGGCAATTTGTTCATATCCTTCTTTTTTCGCCACCTTAGCAAAAAATGTATAACGATTTTTCGCTTGTGACTCGCCGGCAAAAGCAGCTAATAAGTTTTTTTCTGTTTGAGTGCCTTTTAAAGTTTTTTTCATAGATAAGACAATTTACGTTTTTGTTTAAAATATTTTATTGTGTAATAGAGAATTTTTTAACCGCTTTACTATTGTTAATAGTTGTAATTTCAGCGATATAGATACCGGAAGCTAATTTATCAACACCAATTGTAGTTTCTAATCCGCTCACTTGATAAGTACCGATTGTTTTACCGAACATATCGTAAATTTTCACTTGAGCCATCTCTTCACTGCTTTGTAAAGTGATTTTATCTTTCGCCGGATTTGGATAAATAGTTACAAAATTATCAACTAAATTAGCATTTTCATT
>DUOL01000171.1 GCA_012838875.1 Bacteroidales bacterium
CTTCGCGGAAATAAACACCCTTCGACAAGCTCAGGGTAAAAATAAATCAAATAGTCAAATGAATCAAATAAATTCTAATCCCTCAAGCAACGGACAGAAAACCCCAACTCCTTACTGTCGCTGAATCTGAGTACATTGCTGTAATCGTTGATCATGGCACGGTCCCATGCATTTGTAGCACTGTTCTCCGTAGCACTCCACCAGAAACCGTAGAGTCCAATATAGTCGAAAGTTCCACTACTGCTACGGTAGCCTCCCGGCAGGGCTGTAAAGCCGGTTTCGTTGGTTGCACCTGTATTTGGACTTGCCCAATGCGTAGTTCCGGTTTCTTTAAGTTTACCACCGGCAACACTTTCACCACCAAGGTAATTGGTTAATTCTGTCCACTCCGCATCACTCGGCAAGTGCCAGCCCGCAGGACAAACGCCCTGAATCCCGCTCGGATTGGAAGAACTGGTTGTCGCACCGTTCATCGCTGCAGGCCAATTGTACAAATAACCATACGTGGAAACATTACTTGCATTACCATTAGGATAATAACGGTAAGGAGTACTACTGCTGGTGGAACCATCTAAGGTAATGCTCGTGCCATTGGCATACTTCGTTACACGTAAATTCTGTTTCATCCAACACTGAGTACCGATTTGAACACCATCATAATGATTGCCATCAATATCGGTTACTCCATCGGAACAAGTTGGCGGTAAAGTCGTAAAACTCTCTTCATTTCCATACACCGTCCCCACACTATTGGTAGCATAAGCACGTACATAATAGGTGGTATTAGCCGTCAAACCGTTAATACTGCTTGTAAAAGCACCCAAACCTGTGCCATCAGTCGTGTAACTGTCGGAGAGTGTCGGATTAGGAGAGGTACTCCAACAAACTCCACGGGCAGTAACGGTGGTGTTGCCGTCAGAGGTTACAGTACCGCCGGAAGTAGCTGAAATTTGTAAAATATTTGAAATAGAAGCGGTAATGACTACAGGAATATTCAACATCCCATTGGGAACACTTATCCCCGGGATAATTATCCATTGGGAATCACCTAAAAAAAGTGTATCACAATTCCCTACACGTAGCGAAGCAAAATTCTCAAGGAAAATCTTTGTTACCGCATCTTGGGGATCGGTCGGGTCTTGCAGGTTTTTTATTTGCTTAGCACCGGCATCATTTCCTAAGATTAATACGCTGTCGAGGTTTTGTGTTTCGGTCAAAGAGACGGAATCCAAGAGGTGATTCCAATAGAAAGTATCGGCACTCGTAATACCGGCAGCCACGGAAGCAGTAAACAGCGGGTCGGTTTCGGTCAAAGAGACGGAATCCAAGAGATGATTCCAATAGAAAGTATCGGCACTCGTAATACCGGCAGCCACGGAAGCAGTAAACAGCGGGTCAGTTTCAGTCAAAGAAACGGAATCCAAGAGATGATTCCAATAGAAAGTATCGGTACTCGTAATACCGGCGGCCACGGAGGCTGAAAACAGCGGGTCGGTTTCGGTAATTAAGTATGGAACATCGTTTTGAAAACTACTAACTAAGGTCGGAATAATGGGACGATTGATCAAATCGTAATAATCTTTGTTCCACGCCGTAAAAATCGGGTCAGTTTCGGCCGGAGGGTTCGTCAATGTTCCCGCTGTCTTTGCATGAAACGCATAAGGAACGGTCAGCATTGGATTGACTCCGTTAAGCGTGTAGAGTGTACCGCCGTTCAAGTCGATCTCCGTTTGGATATAGTAGTATCCGCTTCCCCACTGAATCGCCGAAATAGAACCGGCAACAACTTGCCCTGTCCCAATTTCCACGGTAACCAAACCGTGTGCATTCGTAGTTACCGTATGTCGCTCCATGTAAACAGCCACACCATTGGGCGAATTGTGCAAAATACTGATTTGCATCCCCACCTGACTGTTTGTTACTAAATGATTCTGAGCATCACGCAAAACCGCCTGATAAGTCATCCGCTCAGGAACCTGAGCCACTAAAAATGTGATGGTACTTAGAAAGAAAAGTACAGTTGTAAGAAATCTTTTTTTCATCATAGTTATATTTTAATTAATATTCACTCATGTTTTACTTAAGAAAATAAAATTTGTAATTTTTAGAAAAATATTGCGGCAAATATACAAAATAATTTATATTTATTCACTATTGTCCGATAAAAATTAAAAACAATTTATTTTTTATCGTATATTATTGATAATCAATAATTATAAATTTTCAAAATAACAAAATATAAAAGTAAGCCCCCTAGAAGAGGGTCAAATCTACTAAATTTAGTTCTTGTTTTTGCCAGTCTTTTTCTGGATTTTCAAGAAATTTAAACAAATGAATGTAATTAAATAGATGAATCCTACAAAAACTAACTAAATTTGAAAATGCCCATGGTCGTTTTAGCTGTTTTTGAATGACTGTAAATAATAAATTGACAATTAATGCGCAGTATATCTGTATTTTGATGGCATTTTCATTGTCTCCCAGAAAATATTTTAGCGGAAAGTTTTGTTTTAACTGTTTGAATAATAGTTCTATTTCCCAACGAAGTTTGTAAATAGCTGCTACTAAATCTGGTCTCATTTCAAAAAGATTGGTAAGGAATTCAAATTCTCTTTTCAATTTTCGATCATAAAATCTTACTTTTCTTAATTTTACTTTTTGGACATTTTTATTTTCATCCTTAAAACTAACCTCAATAATTGTATCTTCTAGTACCCCACTATGAATACAATCTTCAATTAATGATTCTTCTGTAACTGAATAAACTGCATTGTCTTTAATCCTCGTTACAAAACCTACATTATTGTTACTAAACAATTTAAATGCTTGATAATCATTATATCCTTTATCAAAAACATAAATTGTATTGGGATCCAGCTTTAATTTTGATAGTAAAAAATGATCATTTCTTGCAGCTTCCGTGAACCAAACCATTTTAGGAACCATTTCATCTACATTGATAATGGTATGCATTTTGATTCCACCTTTTCTTTTTCCATTTATAGGATTCCTTCCCACGCACTTTAAAATATCTTGGAAAAGACTAATTGTCGTACTATCAAAAATTTCTATTTGTTTTTTAATCACATCTTTAATTCGGCTGTCCGAAAACGCAAAACCATACTTTCTAAACAAATCATTATAAATTCCGGCAAAAAAGTCAGAGGATCTGCGCTTATTTGCATCTGAAAGTGTGCTTTTATAGGGAATATTAAGTAGTTGAAAATGTTTTGTTTTACCCGACAGCCCTAACATTGCTCCGGAAACTTCCCTAAGTGAACTACATTTGGCAAACACACAAAAAAGCATGCTAATTAAGTGGTCCTTAGCCATAAAGCGTTTTATATAATGGTTCGCTTTATGATTTTGGGCGTTTTTGTAAATAATATTGTTGTCAATATAAGAAATCAGCTGTCCGAAAACAGACTGACCAAAAAAATTCGTATTTTTGCTCATTGTAGGTTTATATTTTGGTCGATACAAAACTACAAAAAAGAGTAATGGGGGTGGATTGAAAAATTACCCCCTTACTTTATAACTTTTTATCGGACAATAGTGTTTTCAAATCAGAAACATTGGATTTTGTTTTTGAAGAAAAGTTGTGGCCATAAATGACTGAAATCAAAAAAATGAATCTCCAAAAACGCTATAAACAGATGAAAATGTAAAATTTACAATAAATTTCACCCTACGAATGAAACTAAAATTTTATAATGAAATAAAAAACATAAGATATAAATGTATATTCCGGATTGAATCTCCATATTAGAGAATGCTAATTTGAAAAATGCTCACTCCCGAAAGTTCCGTTCAACAATGAATTAAATCGAAACACTTTGAAAGTTATCCCTCAAAGTGTTTTTTTTGGGGGGCGTGTTTCGTTTAATTCCTATGATGTTAGCGTTTCGTTGTTCATTTTTC
>DUOL01000172.1 GCA_012838875.1 Bacteroidales bacterium
AGCTTACAAGCTCGCTTTTTTGCCGCCGCGTCCCCATCGGCTTCCGCCCTTGCGGGCTTTCCACCTAAGCGCCTCACGCAGCTCCAAGCGGAGAACGAAAAGTAAATAATAAGTTGATAGTCAAGTGATTATAGGTGTTTTATTCCGCAAAGATATCATTTAATCAAAATTTTATAAAGAAACAGATTTTTACAAAAAAAATACTACTTTTGTAAAGTGACTAATTTAACTACTATTATACGATGTATTTGAAAAAAAAATCTCAAGAAAACATAGAAGCAGCAAGAATTTTAGCAGGTTCAGATTTAAAACTATTTGCATCTTCAGTTCATTGTTCTTATTATTCTGTTTTTCAATTAATAAAACACACTCTTTATTGTAAATATCAATTTAATTATAACAAACAATCAAATAAACAAGAAAATGATAGTCATAATTTTATTATAGAAAAATTCTCTCAACATCTTAGATATGATAATATACCTGATACAATAATTGAAGAAAAAAAAAGGAAAATTAAAAAACTAAAAAAAAATAGAGTAAAAGCTGATTATGTAAATATAGATATCTCAGATAATATTGCTAAAAAAGCAATACAAACAGCGGACGAAATCAAACACTTTATCGAATCATTATAACTATAACAAACATACCATGAAATCACAAAAATATATCAAAGAATGGCTTGATACATTATGCAAATCTTTTACAAATATTCATGTTCAATACGCATTTGATAAAAATACAAATTTTCATTTAGTTCATGTTCTTCCTGAATCATATAATAATAATGAAGAATATGCTGCTATGGTATTGGATTTTGAAGCAAACTTTTTTAAAAAATACCCTACTGAAGATATTATTATTTCTGAACCTGATATTGATGATGATATGTCAAATATTCTATACGAGAAGAGATGCGAATCTATTCCGGCAAATATTAATGAAGATGATCATATTGATTGGAATGAATGTTTTACAGATAATATGGAAAAATTAGGAGAACCTATTTCTTATAGTAATACCGTCAATATAATTACACCCAATATAGAACAAGAAAATTATAATTCACAATATCAATTTGCAGCATGAGCTATGGAAAATAAATCAGTATTCCAATTCAAATCATATAAAGTTATTTTATCTCATTTGGAAATCAAAGAGTTTTCAAACAAAATCGGACAGGATATTAATATTGAGATGGGTGTTTCTCATAAAAAGGATAATAAAAATATTTTTATCACATTAGAAACTACAATAAAAGATAATGTAGAAAATTTGTTTATTAATGTTAAATTAGTTGGGCTATTTAATTGTGAAAATTGCGATGAAATAGAAGAGAATAACTTTATTAATATTAATGGTCCGGCAATTTTATTTCCTTATATGAGAGCTCACATCTCTTCACTAACTTCAATGGCTAATATTCCAACTTTAGTTCTACCTACTATTAATTTTGTAGCCCGAGGGAGTAATAAATAAATATTCATCCAAATAATACTTTCTAATGATTCTACTTCTTCTCGATTTATATTCTTAGACTTTTGCACGTCAATTGGTTGATAATGATTAGATATTTAGAATTATTGGTATTAAGGTATTTTAGGTCGTACATTTTTTCAACAAATACAGCAATTGTCAGGAAAACATTCCACTTCTAAGTTCACTCACGAAGACCTCCACACAAGCAACTTGGCGTGCGTGAGGGCGCAGCCGTATAGCCCGCAAAGGAAGGAGCTTTGAAGAGCAAGGAGAAAAAGAGCGACTTTAGAAGCTCCTTTTTCGACTATGCTATTCATAGCTCCTTCCTGCG
>DUOL01000173.1 GCA_012838875.1 Bacteroidales bacterium
ATGGGAAAACGTTTGGGTGATTTAACCAAAAACAACACTAAATGTATGATTAAAGTAAATGGCATTACTTTAATAGAACGGCTTTTAACTCAATTAGATAACTTAAATTTAAGTAAAATAATTTTAGTTGTAGGCTACAAATCGAAAGAGTTAGTATCATTTATAAATACATTATCCGTTAAAACGCCAATACACTATATTTCAAATAAAATATACGATAAAACCAATAATATATATTCCCTCTTTTTAGCAAAAGAACATTTATTACAAGAGGATACGTTATTATTAGAATCGGATATTATCGTGGAAGATTGCATCTTGCCCAAATTATTAAATCATCCGTATCCAAGTTTAGCATTGGTTTCTAAATTTGAAAATTGGATGGACGGAACCGTTGTAACATTGGATAATGATGATAATATTTTGCAATTTATCTCTAATAAAAATTTCTCTTTTAGAGAGATAGCAACATATTATAAGACAGTAAATATTTATAAATTCAGTAAAAATTTTTCAACAACACACTACGTTCCCTTTTTGGAGGCATATAGTAAAGCACTAGGAAACAACGAGTACTATGAACAAGTTTTACGCATTATCGCACTGCTTGATAAGCCTGAAATAAAAGCATTACGTCTAGAAAAGGAAAAGTGGTACGAAATTGACGACATTGAAGATTTAGATATTGCAGAATCTGTATTCGCGGAGAGCAAAGATATGTTGAAAAAAATAGGTTCTCGCTATGGCGGCTATTGGCGCTATCCTGATATGATAGACTTTTGCTATTTGGTCAATCCATATTTCCCTACTCAACGTTTAACAGAGGAACTCAAAGCTAATTTTGATAATTTATTATGCAAATATCCTTCTTCGTTGGCTGTTAACAACTTACTTACATCAAAAAACTTTAATGTTCCTCAAGAAAATATATGTTTAGGAAATGGTGCAAGCGAATTAATAAAATCACTTACCTCTTTATTAAACGGTGATTTTGGCGTTATTTATCCTACATTTGACGAATATCCCAATCGTTTGGATAAAAGCCGCATCGTTCCTTTTTACCCTCAAAATAAAAATTTCGAATACACGGCTTCAGATATTATTAACTTCTACTCTTCTCGGTTTATTTCAAATCTTATTATTATCAATCCTGATAATCCATCCGGTAATTTCATCCATAAAAATGGTTTGATTACGCTCTGTGAATGGACTCTAAAAAATAATATTAAACTGATTGTAGATGAATCGTTTCTTGACTTTTCGACTACCGCTACATCAACAACACTACTACACACCGACATTATCAAAAAATATCCCCATTTAATCATTGTTAAAAGCATATCAAAATCCTATGGTGTTCCCGGGTTACGATTAGGTTTTATTGTTTCTGGCGATAACGCATTAATAGAAAAAGTAAAAAAAGACCTAACAATATGGAATATCAATTCATTTGCAGAGTTTTATATGCAAATTCAAAGAAAATACCACGCTGACTATCAAGAAGCATGTAAATTGTTTCTTGAAGAACGAGAACGTTTCCTCGAAGAGTTGCAATCAATCAATTTTTTACGTGTAATTCCTTCGCAAGCAAATTATTTTCTTTGCGAAATTACAGAAAAATACACATCTGCCGAACTTGTCGAATTACTACTAAAGCAAGCGAATCTATTGGTAAAAGATTGTAGCGGAAAAATCGGATTTGAAGGGAAAAACTATATTCGAGTTGCCGTCAGAACCACAGAAGATAATCGTACTTTAATACAAACATTAAAAAATTTATAAATATGAAAATCATACCTTTTGAAGACATTGCTAAATTAAACATTACGCCTGATCTTTGCGTACAATGGGTAAAAGAAGTTTTTATTCATAAATATGAATGCAAATTACCCGCTAAAATCAGTATTACAATAGAAGGTAATACATTTTTTAACACTATGCCATCCTATATTCCTAAGATTGAACGATTTGGGGTGAAAATCATATCTCGCTATCCAAAACGTCAACCTATTTTACTAAGTGAAATATTATTATATGACGCTAATACAGGCAACGCCTTAGCTTTAATGGACGGCGTCTGGATTACTGCCCTGAGAACCGGAGCAGTAGCTGCTTTGACTATTAATGAATTACAAAAAAAGGATGCAGAAGTGTATGCTATGATGGGATTGGGCAATTCTGCTCGTGCTACCTTGGATTGCATGTTAGCTATAATGAAAAATAAAAAATTACGAATTAAATTACTTGCACACAAAAAACAAGAAATAGACTTCATCAATAGATTTAAAGATTATCCTCAACTAGACTTTCAAATATGCCAAACAACAGAAGAACTAATAAAAGATTCTGACGTAGTATTATCTTGTGTTACTGCAGCGGACACATTAATTGCCCCTGATAATTGCTTTAAAGAAGGAGTTTTAGTTGTCCCCGTTCATACAAGAGGATTCCAAAATTGCGATTTATTTTTTGACAAGGTTTTTGCCGATGACACTAGCCATGTAAATCATTTTAAATATTTTAACCAGTTTAAGAAATTCGATGAGTTTTCAAGAATATTATTAAAAGAAAACCCCGGTCGGGAAAATGATTCTGAACGCATTCTAGCTTATAATATTGGAATTTCTGTGCACGATATCTATTTTGCATCTCAAATTTATGATAGAATGGAAGCAACAGATAATGAGATAGATTTTAAAGCACAAACAAATAAATTTTGGTTATAATTCAAGTAGGTGATGCTATTATGTATCTCTTACTTTTCTGGTTTTAATCAGCATTTTTCAATCTCCCAATTGTGAAATACCATATTTCGAGGAACTCTATACATTAAAAAAATAATAAATATGAAAATCATACCTTTTGAAGATATTGCTAAATTAAACATTGCACCTGCTCTTTGCTTACAATGGGTAAAAGAAGTTTTTATTCATAAATATGAATGCAAATTACCTGCTAAAATTAGTATCAAAATGGAAGGCAATATTTTCATTACCACTATGCCATCCTATATTCCTAAGATAGAACGATATGGAGTAAAAATAGTATCTCGCTACCCAGAACGTCAACCTGCTCTATTAAGCGACATCCTATTATATGATGCCAATACAGGCAACGCCTTAGCTTTAATGGACGGCACTTGGATTACAGCCCTACGAACAGGAGCTGTAGCTGCTTTAGCTATTCATGAATTACAAAAGAAAGATGCAAAAGTGTATGCTGTGATGGGACTGGGCAATATTGCACGCGCTACCATGACTTGCCTGTTAACTATAATGAAAAATAAAAAAATGCACGTTAAACTACTTGCATATGAAAAAGAAGAAATTGACTTCATCAATAGGTTTAAAGATTATCCGCAATTAAATTTTCAAATATGCCAAACAACAGAAGAACTAATAAAAGATTCTGACGTAGTATTATCTTGTGTTACAGCTGCCGATTCATTAATCGCTCCCGATCATTGTTTTAAAGAAGGAGTTTTAGTTGTCCCCGTTCATACAAGAGGATTCCAAAATTGCGATTTGTTTTTTGATAAAGTTTTTGCCGATGACACATCTCATGTTGAACAATTTAAATACTTTAACCAATTTAAGAAATTCGATGAGTTTTCAAAAGTATTATTAAAAGAAAACCCCGGACGTGAAAATGATTCCGAACGCATTTTAGCTTATAATATCGGAATTTCATTGCACGACATCTATTTTGCTTCTCAAGTTTATGACAGAATAGGAGCAAAAGATAATGAGATTGACTTTGAAGCACAAACAAATAAATTTTGGTTATAATTAAGTAGCTGATTTTAATTTTTATTAGGGCGTGTCCCCTCGCTACGCTCGGGGTCGGCGCCCGGTTTCAAGTCCGCGGGCACAAGCCGTGGGGTCGCAAAGCGGCAAAAAGAGCTTCTAAAGTCGCTTTTTTGCCGCCGCGTCCCCAGCGGCTTCCGCCCTTGCGGGCTTTCCACCTAAGCGCCTCACGCAGCC
>DUOL01000252.1 GCA_012838875.1 Bacteroidales bacterium
AACGGAGTACAACGTGGAGCAGCCGCTATACCTTTAGCGGGAAGGAACGAGACAGCGAAACGGGCTACTCCTACTTCGGTGCCCGCTACTACCACTCCGACCTAAGCATCTGGCTTAGCGTAGACCCGTTAAGCGACAAATACCCGAACATAACACCCTATGCCTATTGTGCGAATAATCCTATTATTTTGGTGGATCCGGATGGGAGGGATTGGTACGAGTCGGAAGATAAAAAAACAATTGAATATTTGCATGGAGTGACCGGACAACGAGAAGGATATACGCATTTAGGAGCAACTTTAGGTGAGGAATATGAAAAAAATATCAGAAATGGGGATTATTCAACAGTATTTATAACTGCTAATTTTACTGAAAAGGAGTTTGTAACACAAAAACCGAATCAATGTTGTGCGGCTGCAAGGGAGATGTGTATGAATAGAGGGGGAGAATGGAGCACCTACAAAAATGAGTTATTAGTTGTAACAAAGGATGAAAAAAATGGTCGTGCAGGAGATGGAATAAAAAATACGCTATTTGATGCATTGGAAAAAGTTGGAATGTCTTTAGCAAAGGGAATTCCTGTTGTAGCTGGCATGGATCATAAAGACGGTTCACCGAATCTAATAAAAAATGGAGGTGATGGTGTGACTGATCATTATGTAGCTATTATTGAAATCACTGTCAATTTTACGAAAGATAATAATGGAAAAGGTAGCATTTCAAGTGGAACAATACGATATGCAAATCCTGGATGTCAAAATGCTGCTAATGGTATGAGCCCTAAAAATAAATTTACGTTTAGTTCCGCTACCAATTGGAGAGGGGTAAATGGTCATAGGATAATGACAAATTTAAGAGTTAAAAAACCTTAAGAAAAATGAAATATCAACTATTGACAATTTTATTATTTTTTTGCATTCAACAGAATGTGTATTCAGTTAATAAACAAGAAGTAAGAAGTGAAAATGATTCTACATTTTTACTTTTAATAGAACCTTACTGCAGAACGGTTTTTCCATTGTATTGCACAGATTTAGACTATTGGGATAACACAGATGAATTAGATCCAACAAATTATGAATTACAAATGAAATACTTGTTAAATATATCCGCTATTTCAAAGCTTTCAGAATCTTTGGTTTATGATAATAAAGGAAAACTTGCTGGAAGTTATTATTATATAAACAAGTTACAAGCATTTAAAAAATCGGAAACGTCAAACTTTATTATTTTGTTTTATATCAGAGCAGCATGGGACTTAAGCCGTTCCCTTGTTTATGCTGTTTTTGATTCTTTTGGGAATGAAGTTTATTCTCAAGTTTTGGTGACAGAAGATCCAATAATTGAAGATAATCCGCAAAAAGTCTATAAACAAACGTTATATAAGGTTGATGATTCACATATAGAAATTCTGGTGTTTGAAAGCACAGATTTTTATGGGGATTTGCAGGCAAAACAAACTTATATTAATTACCTAATCAATGAAGATGGATCACTCACATTACAACAAACTGACCACAACATCAAAGATTAGATAATAAAAGAATGGTCAAAAAATAGGAAACTAAATAGTGTGTGTTTTTA
>DUOL01000174.1 GCA_012838875.1 Bacteroidales bacterium
TCAATTTCCGGTAAATGTTAGTGAGTCGCTCCTGTTCGTCTTGCACCGAACTCATAACGGGAAAGGTAACATTATGTAAAACTTCCGATGCCGTTGAGGCTATGATGTTTGTAAAATAGAGGCTCTTGGTGTAGTAACCGAGTTGCTTAGCGGAAAAATATTTTCCTATTAAAAAAGAGTATAAATTGTACATTAAGGAACTTAAACTACTAGCCAGCAATAATTTTGAGCCGAAACGGAATAGACTCCGGAACGAAGATACCGAAAAGATGAGTTTAGGCATCCAACGTTTAATAAATAGAAGTAAAAGAATAGTGATTCCTGTTTTAGTGAGCGTTTGAGCTATTAACGACCAAACGCCGCAACCGTTATACGCCATAACTAATGCTAATACTCCACTAATTAGTACGGAAAAAGTGTTGATAATAGCTCTAGTTTTAAAATCCATCTCAATAGCCAATTTTGTCAATTGAACTATGTTAAAGGCTTGGATGACAAAATTAAGTGATAGGACACGAGTAATTAATACTAATTGCGGTTCTCCATAAAAATTAGCGATAAGAGGAGCTGAAAAAAAGAGTATTCCGTAGAGAACTAAAGAGATTATTAAATTAAAGTAGAAGACGGTGGAAAAGTCAGCTTCCGTACGGTCTTGTTTTTGAATTAAGGCACGTGCAAATCCGCTGTCAATAAAAATAGCCGAAAAAGCCATGAAAATAGCAAGCATCCCTACCAAGCCATAGTGCGAAGGCTCTAGAATACGAGCTATAAAAAGACCTAATATAAACTGTATTCCGTACATGGAGAATTTTTCAATAAAACTCCATATTAGCCCGCGTGTAGTTTTTTGCTTAAGATTGGAAGTAGGCATAATTTGAAAAAATAGTTATTGCAAAAGTAAAATAAATTGCTGATATTGCCCATAAAGAGTTGAAAATATATTTTTTCAACAATTTTTTATTTATTTTTGCAACGTTATAAAAGCGTTTGTTTTGTCTATATTAATACATTTTTTATGGAAAAATTAACTTTACAATTGAAAAAAGAGATTATTGAAGTTTTGAATTTGGAAGAGATGCTTCCTGAAGATATTGCTGACGATACGCCGTTATTTGGGGAAGGTCTCGGCTTAGATTCTATTGATGCTCTCGAATTAATTGTACTACTCGAAAAAAATTATGGAATTAAATTAGAAAATCCTGCTCAAGGAAAAGAGGTTTTTACTTCGGTTCGTACGATGGCGGAATTTATTCAATCACATCAAAAATAACATAATGTCTGACGATGTTTTTGTTACCGGCTTGGGGATTATTAGTGCTATTGGCACTGGGGTTGAGGAGTCGTTACTTACGATAAAATCATCGGTATCTAAAATCGGTGAGATTAAACATCTTAAGACAGCTCATCATGATATTCCTTGTGCCGAAGTGCCATTTTCAGATGAAGCATTGAAACGTAAATTAGGAATCGATGAAAATGAGGTCGTAACGCGTGCCGCCTTGTTGGGTATTAAGGCGGCAAGAGAAGCGTTTGAAAGTGCGAAGTTGCATGAGGTCAAAGAGTTAGGGCTGAAAATAGGATTTATTAATGGAACTACGGTCGGGGGAATGGAAAAGAGCGAACAATATTATCTCGATTTTATTAACCCTGATACGCGTAATTATTCCGATTATATAGAACCGCACCAATGTGGTACGTGTACCGAGACTATTGCGGATTATCTCTTGGATTTTGATTTTATAACTACTATTTCGACAGCTTGTTCCTCAGCTTTAAATAGTATAATCTTAGGAGCTAACATGCTACGCACAAAACAGTTAGATTGTGTTATTGTTGGCGGGACAGAGTGTTTAACAAAATTTCATTTAAACGGGTTCAATACGTTGATGATTCTTGATAGTGAACGGTGCAAACCTTTTGACGATGAGCGAGCCGGCTTGAATTTAGGTGAAGGGGCGGCTTACTTAGTTATTGAGAATGAAAAGTCGGTAAAATTAAGAGGAGGGGTTCCCATTTGCAAAATTACAGGGTGGGGAAACAGTTGCGATGCGTTTCATCAAACGGCTTCTTCTCCTAACGGCGAAGGGGCGGTGCTGTCTATGCGTAAAGCGTTGAAAATGAGTAATCTTCGTGGCGGAGATATTGATTATATTAATGCTCACGGGACGGGCACACCCAATAATGACGAGTCGGAAGGGGTGGCTCTTATGGAACTCTTCGGCGAGGACGTTCCGCCGATAAGTTCTACTAAATCATTTACAGGACATACGACTAGCGCTGCCGGTGGTGTCGAGTCCGTGATTGCGATTTTGGCTTTGCAGCACAATTTCATTCCCCCGAATCTGCATTTCAAAAATAAAATGAGTAAATTATCTTTTTCTCCTGTTACGAAGTTGAAAGAAAATGTAGTGATAAATAATGTTTTGAACAATTCGTTCGGATTCGGAGGAAATAACTCGTCTATTATTTTTTCTAAAATACGATAATATGGCTATTTACATAAATGGGCTTGGAAATATATCTATTCAAGATAGTGTGAGGAAAACTACTATTTCTTCTCCCATTTCTTATTCACAACCTTTGGTTTCGTGTATTGACCCCAATTTTAAAGATTATATCAATCCGTTACAATTGCGAAGAATGAGTAAAATAGTTAAACGTGCCATTGTTTCTGCGCTATTAGCGGTTGAAGATGCCGGAATTGTTATGCCTGACGCTATTATTTCCGGAACAGGGCTGGGCTGTATGGCGGATACTGAGAAGTTCCTTTCCGCTATGATAGAAAATAGTGAGAAATTTTTACAACCGACTTATTTTATACAATCAACACATAATACGATTGGTTCGCAAATTGCCATTTATTTGAAATGTCATAATTATAATAACACCTATTCCCACATAAGCCTCTCTTTTGATATGGCGTTGTATGATGCATATTTGCAGTTTTTATTAGGGGATATTCAATCGGCGTTAGTTGGAGGTTATGACGAGATGACACCCGATTATTTTCAACAGTTAAATAAAGTGGGATATTGGAAAGAAAATGTACAGGATAGTTTATATATAACAGAAAGTGAGACTGATGGATCTTTTGCTGGCGAAGGCAGTATCGCTTTTGTTCTCTCCAATTCTCCTATGAATGCTTATGCTGAATTGAAAGGGGTGAAGTTTCTGCACGCCCCAAAAAATAATGAAGAGGTAAAGAGGTTTTTCAATGCTTTTTTAAAAGATAATAATCTTGCAGCGGAAGACGTTGATATTTTTATGATGGGCAAAAGTGGAGACAGCAAGTACGATAAAATATATGATGAGATGGCTCAAATGTTTTTCCCGCAATCGCAGTGGGCAATCTATAAAAATTTGTCGGGAGAATTTTATACAGCTTCCGCTTTTGGGTTTTGGAGTGCTGTTACGAGTTTGAAAAACAAACAAATTCTTGATATTCAGA
>DUOL01000175.1 GCA_012838875.1 Bacteroidales bacterium
AGTCCGCGGTCGCAAGCCGTGGGGACGCAAGGCGGCAAAAAGAGCTTCTAAAGTCGCTTTTTTCCCGCCGCGCCCCCAGCGGCTTCCGCCCTTGCGGGCTTTCCGCCTGCGCCCTCACGCAGCCAACTTGCTCATATAAAGCATCTTATGACACTATTTAAAGTGGAACGTGAACCCCGAAGGGGTGACATAATAAAAATTAAGGAATGAAAATTGTTTAATTAGGCGCCTATTCTTTCATTTTTTTATTTACCTTTGCCCTATCAATCCTCAAAGATTATGGAAACGCCCCGTTACTTCTACTACCCTGACCTAAGCATCTGGCATAGCGTAGACCCACTAAGCGACAAATACCCGAACTTAACTCCCTATGCATATTGTGTGAATAATCCGGTCATTCTGGGGGCTCCGGCTGGGAAGGAAGGTATTGTAGTGTCTAGTTCTCCGGGCAAACAGCAGAATAAACTACATTTCTTAATCAATGGACTAGATAGGGCTAAAGCTGCACAAAAGCGTATAAAAAAAGGAGAAGGAACAACATGGATAATTTATAATGATAAAGAGAATGGATTTTATCAAACTGATATAGATAAATACAAAAAAGAAGCGAATGATGCAAGTATAAATGTTAAAATAGTTTCAGAAGTTGACGAGATTGTAGATTATATTAATAATAAAACGGGGGGCAATTCAAGGAACAAAGACAAAATTTCAAGTTTTTATTATGTGGGACATTCTACCGTTAGTAACTTAGATGTAGGTTATCAAGGTTCTGGTCAAAAATTTGATCCACGCGATTTAAAGAGTAGTACATTTAAAAGCGGTACATGGGTTAATGTAGTTGGTGGTTGTAATACAGCAGTAGATCGCAAAATTCTAGGATTTATTCCTATAAAAAAAAGTGTCATTAGACAATTTGCAGATATTTTAGACGAAAAATCTATTATACATGGTTCTAATGTGAGAGTGTATTATCCTGGTGGAATTGCAAGAGAGCAAAAATTATTGGGAAAAAACAAAGGTAAAATAATTACAATTAATGGTAAGCGTAGATAAAGTTATATGAAAAAAAGAAGAATTGTTGTACTATTTATTTGCTTCTTAGTAGCTTGTACAAGTTATTTTTGGTTGTTTTTAAATCCTATTATTATTCATAAACCGTATGTCCAAAACGTTTTTTCGCTTTCGTCTAATAACTTATATAATCCTATTGATACAATTGATTTCACACAAGGAGAAAATAAAATTATTATCTATACTAATTGGGAATGTTTACAGTTTTTACCTAAAAAAGTGAAAGGATGGACTTTGTTGGAATGTACGAATAACAAAATAATAGAAAAAGTTAAAAATAATTTTGTGTTTGAAAAAGTTAGTGAAGATATAGTAGAAACAACAGATTTTGATAGTAGAATATTTTTCTTTAAAAATAACATGTTGGTTTTCTCAAGTAAAATGGAAATGGATGAGAGTATATCTCTACATTTCAAGAATACAGGATGGACATTTGCAACAAATTATGATGAATTAATAAGCTCTTTTTCAGTGTTTAGGCCGATTTATTTTCCAATTATTAAAATTGATTAAAACTTTAATTTTTTAGAGTAATATTTTAGCCCCCTAATTCATCGGACAAAATTATAGTTTAAAAAATATAATTAATTTTGTTTTAGGGCACAAGTCAGTTCGTACTTTTGTCTTGATACATAAGTACCAAAAAATCAAGGCAAAAAGAACGCCGCCAGTTAAGTCAACACACGTGCTTCGTTGCA
>DUOL01000176.1 GCA_012838875.1 Bacteroidales bacterium
TAATTACTCTATTGGCGAGAACTCTTGCGAAGTGAGGGGAAGTTGTTTATCATCATTAGTGATAAGATGATAACCCGCGTTTTTTTCTTTAATGTAGCCAACGATAGAAACATCTTTTTTCAATGGTTCTATTTTTTCGATGTCGGAAGGACGAATTGTGAATAGAAGTTCGTAATCATCTCCTCCATTCAATGCGGCGGTAGTTGCTACAATATTGAAATTTTTGAGTGCCTGAAAAGTTACAATGTCGATAGGAAGTTTCGCTTCAATAAGTTGACAGCCTTTTTGGGAAGCACGACAAATATGTAAAATGGCTGCAGCTAAGCCGTTTGAAACAAGAGTCATGGCGGTTGGTTCAATATTATACTTTTTTAAATCTTTTATAATTTCGTAGCGTGGTTCCGGTTTTAATTGTCGTTCTAATAGGTAGTCGTAACCTTCAAAATCGGGTTGCATGTTCGGATTAACTTCGAACACTTTTTTTTCTCGTTCTAATAGCAATAAACCGGCGTAAGCTGCGCCTAAATCGCCCGTAACGCAGATTAAATCATTTTCTTTTGCGCCGGATAGGGAACGCATAGCAGATTTTTCAACATTTCCCATTGCTGTAACTGTCGCAACTAATCCTTGTTGAGAAGTTCCAACATCAAATTGTAATAAATCTATTTCAAATTGTTCGCAACAGTATCGCACTCCACTCATTAGCTCTTCAATATCAGCGAATGAAAAACGATTTGAGACATTCAATTGAACTGAAATGTAGGCTGGTATTGCATTATGAGCTAATAAATCCGAAATAACAACAACTACAAATTTATATCCTAAATGTTTTAGTGGAAAATAGGTTAAATCAAAATGTATTGAATCTAAAAACTGTTTTGAAGCATAGATAACATTGTTATCCCCATTCGGTACAATTGCAGCACTACTACCGATATTACAAGATGTATTATGAAAAATTTTAAATTGCTTTGTAATTTCTCTTATTTTATCAAATTTGGCAGTAGAAGTGAAATTCATTTCTTACATTTAAGATTATTTTACAACTTAATTATTTCTTTACAGTATTATATCTTCATCTTTAACAACATCAAAAAGAGAAGTTATTGAAGTATGTTCTAAGACGCTAAGAATAACTTGAGCAAAAATTTGTGCTACGGAGATTACTTCAAATTTCGGTGAATTGTATTTTAAAGGTATAGTGTCTGTAACAACAATTCTATCAATTATTGAATTTTCAAGTTTTTCTATAGCATTATCAGACAGTACGGGGTGTGTACACATTGCCATAATTTTGCGGGCGCCGAGTTCTTTGATTCTATTTGCCGCTTTAACAATAGTCCCTCCCGTATCAATAATGTCATCAATTAAAAATATATCTTTATTTGCGACATCGCCAATAATTTGAAGTTTTTCCACTTCATTAGCTTTTGCACGTTGCTTATAGGCAATAGCAAAATCGCAACCAAGTTTTTTAGAATAAGAAACGACTCTTTTTGTTCCGCCGGTATCGGGAGAAACCATACAGACATCGTCAATTTTTTGTTGTAAAATAAAAGGGAAAAAAACGGTTGAAGCATAAAGATGGTCTACCGGAAATTCAAAGAAACCTTGAATTTGATCGGCATGCAGGTCCATAGTGATAAGTCGGTCAACACCGGCGGCAGTTAAAACATTTGCCATTAATTTTGCACCGATTGAAGTCCGAGGTTTATCTTTTCTGTCTTGACGAGCGTAGCCGAAATAGGGAATTACCGCAATTATTTTATCCGCAGAAGCTCTTCTTGCGGCATCGACAAGCATTAATAATTCCATGATATTTTCTGCCGGCGTGGTTGTCGATTGAATAATGAACACTTTTTTTCCTCGAATGGTTTCGTTATAATTAGCTTGAATTTCACCGTCTTTAAACACTTCTATTACCGTTTTAGATAGTTCTACATTTAAAAACGCGGAAATCTTTTTAGCTAACTCTAAACTTGCTCTTCCTGCAACTATGGTAAACTCGTTATTCATAACTATTTGATGATTAATAAATTGATGAAATTGTATATTACTTGACAAAAGTAGCCTTTTTTTTTGAATAAGTAGATTTAATAGATGTTCTTTTTTACTCTTTTTTTTATTACATTTGCAAACTTCAATTAATAGGTTTGAAGTTTAACATTATTAACTCAATTCAAATGTAAAAATAACAAAAAAAGAATTATGAAAATAAAAAGTTCAGAGCTTCCATTACAGGCATCGGGAGCAATTTATCATCTTAATTTATTTCCTGAAGAGATTGCCGATAAAATTATCGTTGTTGGAGACCCGGGGCGTGTAGCTAAGGTATCAGCAAATTTTGATAGTATTGATATTAAGCGAGAAAACCGTGAGATATTCACACACACAGGCTTTTACAAAGGGAAACATGTTTCAGTTCTATCAACAGGTATGGGGACAGATAATATTGATATTGTGTTAAACGAATTAGATGCGTTGGCAAATATTGATTTAACCACTCGCGAAATTAAAGAGAGCGGTAGAAGTTTCAGTATTGTGCGTATTGGCACGTGCGGGGCATTGCAACCCGATATTCCCGTTAACACGTTCATTGCCTCCGAAGCAGGGTTCGGCTTCGATGGGTTATTACACTTCTACGATTATAAAGATATTTCAGACGAAGCACTTGTAGAATCTTTTGTAAAACAAACAGGCTGGAATGAAAGATTGCCCTATCCCTACTGCGTTGAAGGAGATAAAAAATTGATGGAAGCTATCGGCTTTGATATGGTTCGTGGAATTACCGCCAGTGCCGGAGGATTCTACGGTCCACAAGGAAGAGAACTGAGAGGGAAGTTGAAATATCCTGAATTAAATGGGAAAATCGAGAAATTTACCTACCAAGGTCGTAGAATTACTAATCTGGAAATGGAAACATCGGCTCTTTACGGTTTAAGTAAACTGCTGGGACATAAAGCGTTAACGGTTTGTGTTGCAATTGCTAACCGCGTTACAAAAGATTTCTCTAAAGACTACAAACCATACGTTGAAGAGTTGATAAAAATAGTTCTTGAAAGAATATAAATCAACAATGAAGAGGTTTTTTTTATTTATGATTCTCTGCTTTAGCGTTGTAGTAGCTACAACTAGCTGTTGTAACAAAAAAAATAATACGTTACCGGAGAAAATAGTTTCTTTTAATCCTGAAGATACCCTTTCTGTTGACGCACTCTTTGATTTCTATATTGAAAATGGAATCATTTTACCTGAAATGCTACGAGAACCAACAGCCATTTCATCTGACCATTTATTCACATACGATTGTCTAATTGATGGTTGTGAGATTATTCACGACTATCTGCAAGATTCTTTATCAGGTTATTTCTTTATGGAGTTATCATGCTTATCAGGCTCTTGTGGGAATGAGATTTATATCATTCAAAAGGTCGATAATCAGTTTGTTATACATTATAACGAGTGTGGAGTCATAGATCCTGATTTAGGTGATGAAGAATTTATTAATGGTTTTAAAGTTCTTTACTATACAAAAGCAGCAAAAAATTATCGTTTATACTATGATGGGGAGAACTTTATTTCAGAATTGATGGAAATAGTGTAAGTTGAGATTACTTAAAATAAATTGGAAAATGACATTACTTGATGGCAAACAAATTGCGACAGAAATTAAGACCGAAATTGCAAATGAGGTTAGATCTTTTATTGACAAGGGTTTTCCCCCTCCACATCTTGCGGCTGTTATAGTTAGCGAAGATAAAGCCGCTGTAACATACATAGAATCTATTAAGCGAAGTTGTAAAGAGGTCGGTTTTACAGTCTCTATTTATCAAAATTCACCAACTATAACCAAGAGCGAATTTGAATCTATAATAAATTTTATAAATAATGACGATGAGATTCATGGCTATATTATTCAAATGCCGTTACCCAAACATCTTTCGTCCGAACAGGTTTCTAATCTAATTAATCCTGATAAAGATGTTGATTGTATGCACCCTACGAATATAGGGAAGCTGATTACAGGCGACCCTACTTTTATTCCTGCGACTCCGCTCGGAACTATTGAATTAATAAAGCGATATAATATAGAAACGGAAGGAAAACATTGTGTTATTGTAGGACGAAGTGCTATTGTAGGAAAACCGTTAGCTCTATTATTAGCTGAAAAATCTTCGCATGGCAATGCAACGGTAACAATTTGTCATACTAAAACCAAAGAGTTAAAAAAGGTTTGTTCACAAGCCGATATTTTGCTAATTGCAGTTGGACAACCCGAAATGATCGATGCGGAATATGTAAAAAAAGATGCTGTGGTTATTGATATCGGCATTCACCGTGTTGCCGATGCAACTCGGGAAAAAGGGTATCGCCTTTGTGGTGATGTGAATTTCGAAGAGGTATCTAAGAAAGCGAAAATGATTACCCCGGTTCCGGGTGGCGTTGGACCGTTAACTAATATTTCGTTACTGCTTAATACTTTAAAAGCATACAAGAAACGATTTAATATTTCATAAAAATGCTCTTGTCTGATGAATATTTCATGCAAAAGGCGTACTTAGAAGCAGAAGAGGCTTTTTTTGAAGATGAGGTTCCTATTGGAGCGGTGGTCGTTTTAGATGGGAAAATTATTGGCAAAGGGCATAATAGAACGGAAAAATTACAAGACGTAACGGCACATGCAGAAATAGAGGCTATTACGGCTGCGGCAAATTATTTAGGAGCTAAGTATTTGGGGGATTGCAAGTTGTATACAACCTTAGAGCCTTGCACAATGTGTGCGGGGGCAATAGCGTTGGCACAAGTGGGAGAGTTGGTGTATGCATCATCAGATCCGAAAAAAGGATATTCGTTATACTCTCCGACTTTATTACATCGGAAAACGATTGTCAAAAAAGGAATTTTAGAAGCTGACTGTTCGCAATTACTTAAAGATTTTTTTATAAAGAAGAGAAAATGAAAAAACTAATAGCGCTGATTTGTTTTCTAGTATTATTTTTTGAAATAGGATATGCACAACGATTCTTGGGTTCGGCTATAGCCGGAGTTAATGTTACACAAGTTGACGGTGATCAGGTTTACGGATATAGAAAGGCGGGAGTGCATGTGGGGGCGGCGGTTTCGTTACCATTGGATAATAAACAACGTTGGTTAGCTACGTTAGAGCTTTTATACACTCAAAAAGGCTCATATCGAAAATATTATGTTTCTAATATGTGTGACTCTTGTCCGCCGGATATTAATATTGATAAAACAATTCCCTGTAATTCAAAAATTAAATACAAGTTGCAGCTTGATTATGTGGAAATACCAATTACTGTGCATTACGAAGATCCTCGAACGGGTTGGAGTATCGGTGCGGGAATGGCTTGGGGACGATTAGTCAATGCCAAAGAGATTGAAAACGGTTGGACAAGAACAACCTCTATTCGTTCTAAAACGTATAAAAATAACGAATGGAGCGTATTAGCAGATGTGAAAATTCGCA
>DUOL01000028.1 GCA_012838875.1 Bacteroidales bacterium
AAATTGTCACGTTTTGCGATACCGACAATATCGGCAAAGTTACGGATAGACTGTGGGGTATAACCTCGTCTGCGGAGCCCTGAAATTGTTGGCATTCGCGGGTCGTCCCAGCCATTAACGAATCCTCCTTCCACTAATTGTAGTAGTTTTCGTTTGCTCATCACGGTATAGTTCAAATTAAGGCGAGCAAACTCAATTTGTTGAGGATGGTGAATATCAAGAGCTTTGCAGAACCAGTCATACAAAGGTCTATGGACTTCAAACTCAAGCGTACAGAGCGAGTGGGTAATTCCTTCTATTGAATCGCTTTGCCCGTGCGCGTAGTCATACATTGGATATATCACCCATTGGTTGCCTGTTCGGTGATGCTCCGCATGTAAAATTCGGTACATAATCGGATCGCGAAGGTGCATATTAGGAGATGCCATATCGATTTTGGCACGCAACACCTTACTTCCGTCCGCAAATTCACCTGCTTTCATACGGCGAAAGAGTGCCAAATTCTCCTCCTTAGTACGATTTCTATACGGACTTTCAATTCCCGGTTTTGTCGGAACGCCACGATTTTTACTGATTTCTTCTTGCGTCTGTTCATCAACGTAAGCTAAGCCCATCATAATGAGTTTTTCCGCCCATTCGTAAAGTTGAGTGAAATAATCGGATGCGTAATATTCCCCGTCCCACTTAAAGCCGAGCCATTGAATATCTTCCTTTATTGCATCGATATATTTCTGCTCCTCTTTAATCGGATTCGTATCGTCAAAACGGAGATTACACTTACCGTTATATTTCTCTGCTAATCCAAAATTGAGACATATTGATTTGGCGTGCCCGATATGTAAAAAACCGTTAGGCTCCGGGGGAAATCGGGTATGAACACGAGCATCATTTTTTTTCTCTAGTAAGTCTTTCTCAATAATTTCTTCAATAAAGTTCACGGTATTCTAATTTAAAAATCAGTAATATAAAATGAGTATTCTATGAACTGACAAAAATACATCAAAATAGAATAGATAAGTCGCTAAAAATGAAGAATAAAATAATAATTTTTATTTTAGGAAAATAGTTTGTTTTGTCAAAAAAAAGTCCTAACTTTGCAACGGTTTTAGAAAAAAGCTATAAACAATTTAATTATTATATTCACTTAAAACAAAAAACATGGATCTAAAAAAATTAATGGCCGACATTGAGGCTAAAAATCCGGCTCAACCTTTGTACATTCAAGCAGCAAAAGAAGTACTTGAAACGATTGAAGATTTCGTTAATGAGAATCCGAAATATGACAAGTATTCTATTGTAGAAAGAATATTAGAGCCTGAAAGGATTATCATTTTCAAAGTTACTTGGGTTGATGATAAGGGCAAACCTCAAGTTAACCGTGGTTTCCGTGTTCAACACAACATGGCAATCGGACCTTACAAAGGCGGAATTCGTTTTCACCCGTCAGTAACCGAAGATACGATGAAATTCTTAGCTTTTGAGCAAACTTTTAAAAATTCATTGACTACACTTCCTATGGGTGGTGGTAAAGGTGGTTCTGATTTTGACCCCAAAGGAAAATCAGAAGGTGAAGTAATGCGTTTTTGTCAAGCGTTCATGACCGAGTTACAAAAATATATCGGACCTGAAACTGACGTTCCGGCTGGCGACATCGGCGTGGGAGCACGTGAAGTAGGATATATGTACGGACAGTACAAAAGAATTCGCGACGAACACGTAGGCGTACTTACCGGTAAAGGTTTACAGTGGGGTGGCTCGCTCATTCGTCCCGAAGCTACAGGTTTCGGAGCGGTTTATTTCCTCGGAGGTATGTTAGATGCTAAAAAAGACACAATTAAAGGAAAACGTTGTATCCTTTCAGGTTTCGGTAATGTGGCATGGGGAACAGCTCTTAAATTAGCCGAACTCGGAGCTAAATTAGTAGCCATTTCAGGACCGGACGGATACATTATTGATGAAGAAGGTATCAATACACCTGAAAAAATCGCTTACATGACCGAACTTAACGAAACCCGTAATAATGTGGTTGCTCCATTTGCCGATAAATTCAAATCAGCTAAATTCTTCCCGGGCAGAAAAGTATGGGAAGTTCCTTGCGAAATTGCCCTCACTTGTGCTATCCAAAACGAATTAGACGAAAATGACGCTAATTTACTTATCAAAAATGGCGTTAAATATGTTGTCGAAGTTTCAAATATGGGTTGTACCGCCGAAGCAATTAATGCATTGCAAAAAGCAAAAATCAACTTTGCACCGGGTAAAGCGGCAAATGCCGGAGGCGTAGCAACATCAGGACTCGAAATGAGCCAAAATGCTATGAAACTCTCTTGGAATAGAGAAGAAGTTGATGAAAAATTGAAAGGCATTATGAAAAATATTCACGACAACTGCGTGAAATACGGAACAGAAAAGAACGGTTATATTAACTACGTAAAAGGTGCAAACATCGCAGGCTTCATCAAAGTTGCAGACGCAATGATTGCGCAAGGAGTTTACTAACAGTACTTTTTATACGATTAAAAAAGGCTTTCTGTAAGAAGAAAGCCTTTTTTTTTGCATCTAACTTTCCACTTTGGCTGCGTGAGGCGCTTAGGTGGAAAGCCCGCAAGGGCGGAAGCCGCTGGGGACGCGGCGGCAAAAAAGCGAGCTTGTAAGCTCTTTTTGCCGCCTTGCGTCCCCACGGCTTGTGCCCGCGGAC
>DUOL01000177.1 GCA_012838875.1 Bacteroidales bacterium
AAGAGCCTCTATTTTACAAACATCATAGCCTCAACGGCATCGGAAGTTTTACATAATGTTACCTTTCCCGTTATGAGTTCGGTGCAAGACGAACAGGAGCGACTCACTAACATTTACCGGAAATTGATAAAATTCACGATGTTTATTGTTGCCCCTGCCCTACTCGGTTTTGCTCTTATCAGCGAACCGTTTATACGACTCTGCTTAACCGAAAAATGGTTACCAGCCGTCCCTATCATTCGATGGCTCTGCCTGGCACGTTTGTTCATACCGATTAATTCATTAAATATCAATCTTTTAAACGCAAAAGGCTATTCCGGTTTGACTCTTAAAATTGAACTTATAAAAGCCCCTATAGTTATTACCTCTTTAATTATAACTATTCCGCTGGGGTTAAAAGCAATTGTTATCGGGCAAACCATCGTGGGTGTTATCACTTTTATCATTTATGCATATTTCCCGGGCAAAATAGTGCATTACGGTCCCATGAAACAACTCAAAGATATGTTGCCGACTTTCATAGCTACCTTCATAATGCTTCTCGCCGTTTTGCCCATTATCCGCCTTGTTCCCTCCGATTTCCTCAAAATAATATTAGGAATTATTGTAGGTTTTGCAGTGTATACTTTAGTTTCTATTTTGCAAAAAAGAGCAGAAGTAAAGGAAATTTACACTTTGTTGGTTAATTTAAAAAATAAATACTTTTCTAAAAAATAAGCAGACAATTTTATTTTTTATTAGGGCGTGTCCCCTCGCTACGCTCGGGGTCGGCGCCCGGTTACAAGTCCGCGGGCACAAGCCGTGGGGTCGCAAAGCGGCAAAAAGAGCTTCTAAAGTCGCTTTTTTGCCGCTGCGTCCCCAGCGGCTTCCGCCCTTGCGGGCTTTCCACCTAAGCGCCTCACGCAGCCAACTTGCTCGTATAAAGCCTTTTATACAAATAATGGAAAATGGAAAGTTAAAAATCGATGATTTTCCAACTATTATTTATTTTTTCTAACAGAATAATATCCGTTTCATATATCTTTTCTCCCTCTTTGTACGAAGTAATTCCTATGGTCACTTTAGCTTTTCCCCTCTTTTCATCGTAACTAATCAACTCAATTTTCATTCTACTCTTTTTCAGCTGCCACTCAAGAAAAGAACGTTTTTCCTCCGTCATCTCTTCTTGTATTAAAGTAAGCTTATAACTCATTAACGGATTACAGTACGTTTTTGCTTTCTCAAAATCCAAATTTTGGAACGAGAAATAAAAATTATCAACGGTCTCTTTTACAGGATCCTTTGTACAAGAGTAGCAAATAAAAAAGGCGATTAAAAGAAGGAAAATCGTTTTTTCTTTAATCATACTTGTCATTAAAAGATTACAAATACTCTAATAATCAGAGCGATTCCGAGTATTGCAACGATGAGTCCGACTATTCGATTAATATAAAAAATCACGAGAGGAGTTAAAACTTTTTTAATTTTTCCTGCGAAAAAACTTTTGATAATATCCGCTGATAAAATGGTAGCGAGAATCACTAACAACACTAACGCTCTTTCTCTAAAAATGGTGCCGGTATTAGGGACAATACTAAGCCAAAGAATCCATACAAAGGGATTGGTTACATTAATAATAAACCCCTTCATTATATATTTGAACCTATTATTCTCGCTTTTATTTTCAATTATTTGTTCAATTTTTTCTTTTTTCAATTTCAAACTTTGGTTATAAACCGGATTCAAATCGGATTTTTTATTAAAAAGGGTATAACCTCCGAAGAGGATAAGAACGGCACCGCCTATTATTCCCATTATTAATTGAGCTGTTTCATTATTTTCCATAATCCCTCCCAGCCCGAGCAAACATAAAATGACAAGAAAAGTATCACTAAGCGAGATTCCAAGAGCCAAAAAAAATCCTGACTTAAATCCACGTGAAATGCTTGTCTGTATAACGGAGAAAAAAGCAGCACCGGGTGCAAACGATAAAATCAGTCCAATCGGAAGTGCTTTTAGTAGTACTGATAATAACATGTATACTATTTTAAACTGCAAAAGTACAATTTTTAATAGTATTAAATTATTAATTTTAATTGAAAAAATGGATAAAAAAAAGATTTTAGCTGAAAAAAAAGGAAAAAATATGAGAAAAATTTTGTATTATTGCAATCGAAAATTATGAAAAAATCTTTAATACAATAAATTTTATAAATTAAAAAAAATAATAATTATGGCATTCAAAGGAGCTTTAGTCATTGACACAGAAAAATGCAAAGGGTGCGGCGTTTGTATAACCGGCTGCCCCAACAATTGCATTGCACTTGCTAAACAAGTCAACAAAAAAGGTTATAATTACTTAGAAATGATAAACGAAGAGACGTGTATCGGCTGCGCGAGTTGTGCAGTTATTTGTCCTGACGGCGTTATCACCGTTTATAAAGTTAGGGTTTAATACCAACGAAAAATTAATCAGTTTTAAAAAATAAAAAATATAAACAATGGCAAAAGAATTAAAATTAATGAAAGGAAACGAGGCGATAGCCGAATCCGCCATCCGTAACGGAGTAGACGGTTATTTTGGCTATCCTATCACCCCACAATCCGAGATTTTGGAACATTTAATGTCCGAAAGAGCATACGATAAAAGCGGCATGGTAGTTCTTCAAGCTGAGAGCGAAACCGCTTCTATCAATATGGTATACGGTGGGGCTGCTTGTGGAAAAAAAGTAATGACCACATCTTCAAGCCCGGGCATTAGTCTTATGCAAGAAGGCTTATCTTACATCGCCGGCGCAGAACTTCCGGCATTAGTAGTAAACGTAGTTAGAGGCGGTCCCGGATTAGGTACTATTCAACCTTCCCAAGCCGACTATTTTCAAACGACAAAAGGTGGCGGACACGGTGACTATCGACTGATAGCGTTAGCCCCTGCTTCCGTACAAGAGATGTACGATTTCGTTCCTCTCGCATTTGAACTGGCATTCCGTTATAGAAACCCCGCCATAATACTATCGGACGGAGTTATCGGACAAGTAATGGAAAAGGTGGAAGTTTGTGATTATGTTCCTCGTTGGACTGACGAATACATTGTGAAGAATTTCCCATGGGCTACCGTGGGTAAACCGGCTACCCGCAAACATAATATCATCACCTCGTTGGAATTAGATCCTGCAAAACAAGAGCAGGTTAACATCCGTATTCAAAAAAAATATAGAGAAATTGAAGAAAAAGAGGTGCGTTACGAAATGATGCAGTGCGAAGACGCCGAATATCTCTTTGTTGCATACGGCTCGTCAGCTCGTATTTGCCAAAAAGCAATAGAATTGGCTCGCAACGAAGGAATTAAAATCGGACTGCTTCGCCCCATTACTGTTTGGCCATTCCCCACTAAAATCCTAAAAGAACTTTCAAAGAAAGTTAAAGGGATTCTCTGCGTTGAAATGAGCGCCGGACAATTAATTGAAGACGTGAAATTAGCTACGGAATGTAAAATCCCCGTGCAACACTTCGGACGTTTTGGCGGTATTATCCCCACTCCAAGCGAAGTGCTTGAAGCGTTGAAAAAACAAATTTTATAACCTTAAATTTAGTAAAAATGAGAAGAGAAGAAATAATAAAACCCGAAAATTTAGTCTATCGCCGCACCCCCGTGCTAACGGACGTTACGATGCACTATTGCCCCGGCTGCGGTCACGGTCTGATTCATCGTATTATAGCAGAAGTCATTGAAGAGATGGACATCCAAGATAAAACCATCCTTATTGCTCCGGTAGGTTGTGCCGTTTTAGCTTATAACTATTTTGACGTTGACACTATCGAAGCTGCTCACGGACGCGCACCAGCCTTAGCTACCGCTATAAAAAGATTGTACCCCGACCATTTTGTAATTTCTTACCAAGGAGACGGCGACCTCGCCGCTATCGGAACCGCAGAAACAATCCATGCCTGTAATCGCGGAGAAAATATTACTATGGTATTCGTAAATAATGGAATCTACGGTATGACAGGAGGACAAATGGCTCCGACAACACTTAGCGGAATGAAAACCGCTACCTGTCCCTACGGACGTGACACGTCAATCATGGGTAATCCATTGAATATGACCGCTTTAGTAGCTCAACTGCCCGGCTCATATTACGTTACACGACAAGCCGTTTATAGTCCGGCTTTAGCACGTAAATGCAAACGAGCTATTAGACAAGCTGTTGAAAATCAAAAACTAAAAAAAGGAACTTCCTTCGTTGAAGTAGTTTCTAACTGTAATTCGGGATGGAAAATGACTCCCGTTAAAGCCAACGAATGGTTAGCCGAACACATGCTTGAAAGCTATCCGCTCGGAGATTTAAAAACTCCGCAAGAGTAACATTTTTTAGTTTTATTATTAACAATTAAAATTTTAATACAAATGACAGAAGAAATAATTATAGCAGGTTTTGGCGGTCAAGGTGTTCTTTCCATGGGCAAAATATTAGCCTACTCGGGAATTATGCAAGATAAAGAGGTTAGCTGGATGCCTTCGTACGGACCTGAAATGCGTGGCGGAACTTCCAACGTTACCGTCATCATTAGCGATGAGCGTATCAGCTCCCCTTGTCTTAATCAATTTGATACCGCTATCATCCTAAACCAACAATCATTAGATAAATTCCAAAATTCAGTTAAACCGGGTGGTTTGCTGATTTTCGAGACAAAAGGAATTAGCGCCCCCCCAACCCGAAAAGATATCAATATCTATCAGATATCAGCTACCGACAAAGCCGCTGAAATAGGGAATATGAAACTTTTTAATATGATTGTATTAGGTGGATTTCTAAAAATAAAACCTATTATCAATCCTGAGTTTCTACAACAAGGACTACAAAAATCACTTTCTGAACGACATCATCACCTGATACCCGAAAATATTAAAGCCGTTGAAATAGGGAAAGAGTTACTAACTCCTTTCCATCTATTATAAAACGAAAAGCTATATAGCTCTGCATGAGCAAGTTGGCTGCGTGAGGGCGCAGGTGGAAAGCCCGCAAGGGCGGAAGCCGCTGGGGACGCGGCGGCAAAAAAGCGACTTTAGAAGCTCTTTTTGTCGCTTTGCGTCCCCACGGCTTCCGCCCGCGGACTTGGAACCGAAGACCGACCCGTGAGCGTTAGCGAACGGGACACGCCCTAATAAAAATTAAAATTATTATTAATCTCGGTATCGAAATAAGGAAACAGCAGAGCTTACTTGATAAAAACTTTAACTGCACGCTCGAAAATACCATTTATGTAAGCTATGAGCATGCCGTAATTCGTAATCGGAATATTATTTTCCACAGCCAATTTCAACCTGTTGAGGAGCTGTTTGCGGGTAACCATGCACCCACCACACTGAACGACAAGAGCATACCGCGTAATATCGTGGATAGGTTCAAGCCCGGAAAGAAACGTGAAATTCAATTTTTTCTTTGTGTAATTCTGTAACCAATTGGGAATCTTCACTCTACCGATATCCTCGCACGCAATCTGGTGCGTACAAGATTCTAACACAAGAATATTATCTCCATCCTGCAACTGGTCAATATAAGGCGTGCCTTTCAAATAGTTTTGGAAATCGCCCTTATGCTTTGCCAAAAGAATACTAAAACTTGTAAGAGGTATTTCGGCGGGAATAAGAGGCGAAACCTTATTAAACACCTGACTATCAGTAATTACCAAATTGGGCTTGGGAAAATTTTGCAAGTAGTATTCCACCTTATCCTCTTTAACAAAAGTAGCAACGGCATCATTATCAAGAATATCACGCAAGGTTTGAACCTGCGGCAACGTCATACGCATAGCAGGAGCTTCGGAATCAATAGGCGTAATGAGCAAAATTTTATTGTTCGGCGAGATGACATCACCCAACAATGAATGCGAAATATACGAAGTGGGCGGCATTGCAGCAATCATACCTTTTATCAAATTGTCGATACCCTCCCCCGAAACCGCACTCACATTGATTAACGGAAAATTATTTATCGAATTTCGCCTTTCTGCTGTCCACTCGTCCACTCTATTATTAACAATAATAAAGGGCGTTTCCAACTCATTCAGCTTCTCAACTAATTGATTTTCAGATATATCCCATTGATATTCATTGATAACGATAATCGCTAAATCAATAATTCGTAGAATTTCTTCCGATTTAGAGACTCTTTTTTTGCCCAAATCGCCCTCGTCATCAATTCCGGCTGTATCAATGAGAATTACGGGACCGATACCAAAGATTTCGATAGATTTTTTTACGGGGTCGGTTGTCGTGCCGGGCACGGGGGAAACGATAGCAATTTCTTGTTGTGTAATAGCGTTAATGAGGGAACTTTTCCCATTATTCTTACGCCCGAAAACACCGATATGCGGTTTATTTTCTCTCCCTTTCATTTTTAATTAATGTTACAACGGCATAAGCGACAACGCCTTCTTCTCTACCCACGAAACCCATTTTTTCATTTGTTTTGGCTTTCAAGGATATTCGGTTGAGGTCTAATTTAAGAATTGTTTGAAGTGAACGAACAATTTGCTCGCGATAGGGAGCTATTTTCGGTTTTTCGACAAGAAGAGTTATATCGATGTTATTAATTGTAAAATTCTCATTTTCAATAAGTTCTACAACTCTTGATAACAAGATTTTACTATCGATATTTTTAAAATCGGGGTTATTATCAGGAAATTGGGAGCCGATATCGGGCAATGCCGCCGCCCCGAGCAATGCGTCGCACAGCGCATGAATGAGTACGTCTCCGTCAGAATGTGCAACACAACCTTTCGCATGAGGAATTTGCACTCCTCCCAAAAAGAGCGAAATATTTTCTGCTAATTGGTGCGAGTCATAACCGAAACCGATTCTTACATCCATTTATCTATTTTGCCGTTTAATTTCCTGTTTATTAAAAGACACAAAATCAAAGATTAGTGTAAATCGCAACGTATTTTCGAGGGGATGATGCTGGTCAACGGTAAAGAGATAGGCTACATCAATGGCGAAGATATTATAGGAAATGCCGCCCCCGATAGTTATATATTGTCTGTTGCCTTTGTACGGACTTTCATAAAAATAGCCGACTCTTGCACTAAAAAGTTCACGGTAACTATATTCTACTCCAACCGAAAGAGCAATCTCTCTCATCTCTTCACGCCACCCGCCCGGTGCATCATAAAAAGATTGTAGAATACCTGTAAATACGGAAACGTCAGGATTTTTCCCGCGAGCTATAATGGGTTTATTTGCGGCATCATATACAATTCGCTGATTGGAATCTTTTTCATAAATAGGTGGTGTAGGCACCAATAATTTGTTAATCTCTGCGCCTAACATTAACCTATTGTAAGGGTCAAATTCCATCGTGTAGGTAAGTCCTAACTTTAAATTCGTAGGTAAAAAGTCTCTTCGCAATGTCCCTGAAGAATAGGATATTTTATTACCCATATTGCTAATATTAAGCCCGGCTCGTAATATGGAATTAGCTAATGCTTTGGTTCTAAAATCTTGTTGATAAAAGAGGGATAAGTCTGCCGCCCCTGCAAGTCCTGCCTGAGATTCAACTCCTTGTACATATTGACCAGCCGTAAGATTAGAGTAAATAAAACGCGGAGTAATAGCAATCGAAAGTTGATCTATCAATTTTCGAGAATATCCTAAATCAATAGCAAACTCATTAGGTTGTTGACTTCCCATTGACCCACCCCACTCATCGGTAAAATCAATACTCCCTAAGGAAAAATAACGCAAGGAAAAGGAAAGGGCATCCATATCGGTAATTTTTCCGTAGAGTGCCAAGTAAGCCAAATTAATATCGCCTACTAATTGCCGTAACCAAGGGCTGTAGGCAATAGAAACACCAAATGTTCTCTTATTGAAAACATATTTAGCCGTATTATGGTGTTGTGAATTAACATCTGCCGAAGTAGCGCAACCCATATCACCTAACGAACCTGCACGTGAATCCGGAGCAATCAGTAGAAACGGAACCGCGGTCGTAATCGTATTAAGATAGCCTCGCCCCAAGTAATCATATTGCTTATCTTTAATCACTTGTGCTTGTAGAAAAGAAAAATTTGCAAAGCAAATACTCGCTATGAGAAAGGGGAGGAATATAACTCTTTTCAACATAAAATATTTCTAAAAATTTAAAACTGCAAAGATAACGTAAAACAAAACGTCTTATTTTATAGTTTTTATAATAAAACAAGTTTTTCAATTTTTTCTGCCACTTTACCGTCTCCCGACTTCACCTTTAAACGATAAATATAGGTTCCTTTCCCCAATTTATCTCCGTAATCATCTTTTCCATCCCAATAAATAGGTTCGCAACGATTTCCGGTCGGCACTTGAAATGATTCTATCGTCTTAACTATCTTTCCCGTAACGGTATAAATTTGTATTAAAATATCCAACGAACTATTGGGGAGGTTGTGTTCAAAATAGAAAGCGGTGCGTGTAGTAAAAGGATTCGGATAGTTAAGCACATGTTCCAAAGTCAATTCTTCATCGGAAGCGACAACAAACTCCAGCGTTTTTTCGGAAGGATTATTTAAAATATCCCACGCTCGCAGTTTTAACGTATGCGCACCGACTGAAAGATTTTTAAACGGATAACGCACGGTACCGCAATTAAAACTATCTTGAACCGTAATATAATAATCGTTTAGGACAATTTGTTTATCCAGTTTTCCATCTAAGATAGCGACTAAATCATGTCCGATGCCGTTGCCCGTTGTATTAATCCCTAATTCATCGGATAATTTAACCAATAACGTTGGATTTTGGTCTGTAATTCCGCCGTTTACAAAATTCTCATCATTCATATACAGCTCTATTTCCGGTCCTGACTTATCATTTAATGAATCGCTACTTTTTCCACCGATAATAAAATCATCGAACGCCCCATTGGCATCTGAAACATTGCTGGCAGCATAATAACTTATCTTGCCATTACCATATTGAAAATCAATATCTTGTGGGACGATAAAGGAAAATGTAAATTTCCCGTTTTTCACAGAAACATTTCCTTTAAAAAGAATGCTTTTTTGAATAAAATACTCCACGTAAGGACTTTGCGGGTCGTTTTGCAAGGTGGCTACTTTCGTTTTTTTATCGAAAACAGTAGGATATAAATTCCCATTAAAATCAGAGAGCAACGCACTATTTTCATCAACAATATGTCCTGAAATAGTTACTTTAGAAAGAGCTTTTAGCGTATCTATATTATTAAGAACCGAAACTCCATTAACGGAATCGGTAATAATAGTATAGGTTGGGATTGCTAATTTCATTGCCGGATCTCCTATTGTAAAAATCATATTAAGACTATTCATCGCACCGCCGGAATCATTTTTAGCCTTTTGATTTAATTCCCCTAAGGTTAGGTATCGCTGATTAAATTTCTTCATCACATTTTTAAAAAAGAAATCGCTGTATGCTTTATTCGAGAGGGAGAATGCCACGCGCGAGGTCGTGATTTGCCCGGTTGCGCCGCCGTGAGGATTAAGAAAAACCATTTCAGCAGGTGAAACCGTTGCTCGGTCATACCAGCCGAACTCACATCCCATTGTAATTAAGATAGACTGATTATACCGGTTACTAAACTCATTTATTGTTTTTAAATCTAAAATTCTCTCGTGTGCCCAGCCCTTTACGCCGCTATGCCCAACGTACATAAATATCAAAGAACCACGATTAATTCGATTTTCAATCGCCCGGTTAACCTCCGGATAGCTTTGTTCCCCAGCAGAAGAGATTTGTTGATAAGAATCTAAATAGATTTTGTCAAAATTTATTAAATTGGTCGTTGCTTCTACAAAATCGGCTGCCGACTCGGTCGTTAATATGTGATAACTATCCTCGTCATCTGCCACAAAAGTCATAATATTTCTCCAATCCGCCAAATTGGAGACTTTCAAAGAATTGGGAGGTAAAAGATTTTCCGTAGCAGAATAGGCGATAGTTTTATCGACTGCAATTTTAGCTTGAGCTAAAGTCGTAACGGGAAATCTGCCTATGGCAACATCAATCAGCCCTTCACAATCTTCCCCCTCGTTGTCATCTAACAAGCCGAAAAAGTCGTCATTAGAGCGATAAGAATTTTTATCCAATGAGGCATAATATTGATAATTAGGAACATATAGCTTATTTCCGCTTACTCTACCGCGGTAATCATACGATGCTTTTCCAAACAATAAAAGATATTTCGGGTTTCCTTGAGCCGAAGTTTTGTATATCATTCGCATGTAGTCGCGAATAGCGGTAACATCGGCGGCGCCGCTCGAAAATTCATTATAGATTTGCTGAGGAGTAACAACTTTTACACTCAGCCCGTCGTTATCACGCCGATATTGAGCTAAACGTTCCGCCTGACTCTCAAAATCGGGATAAACGACAATAATCATATCTACATCACTGCTCCCATGCAAATCCTGATTAGCAATTTTTCCGATTAACTTAGCCGTTTTAAAGGTAGAGCCGTTAAAGGCTACAAATTTTTGAACCGTTTCGGTTGCGGCTTTAATACTCAATATATTATTATTGAGCGTTCCTAAAATTTCTACAATATTTGCAGGGTCTGTAACATTCCAAACTCTTAGTCTATTATCCGCATTTGAAATTTTAAACTCCGTGCTATTTCCAACGCCAACAGTCTCTAAATTGCAAAAAAGGAACTGTCCGCTTTGCATTTGCAGTTTGCAATTGACTTGTAGCTCTATGTAATCGAGATAAGCGGCGGAGGAAACTGTCGGTTTTTGATAAGTTAAGGTAAAAGGAATGGAGGTTTCCGTCCCAACCGTAGAAAAGGAAAAGTTCTGTTTTGCCGCTTTAGCGTAAGCATCACCCACCGCAGAGAAAAAGAGATTTCCGATTTGTCGGCTTCCGCTTTTAATTTCGATAGCGGACTGTTGCGTGGAAACGCCCGCTCCCGCTACCGTAACACGAGCCGTAGAAGAAGTAGCCTGACTGGGCAATGAAAACGAATAGTTTCTTGTCGTTTCTATATCAAAAGCATCGCCAAACCACTCCTTCCCCGATTCTCCAAAATTCTTACTATCTTTTTCGATAAAATCGAAATGTGTATAAGTTTCGGCAACTTTATTGGTAGTTAATGAAGAGTTATTCTGAGTATTTATACGTTTTGGCGTTCCTGATAAGCCGTCAACATTTATAAAATAGTAGGCATAGTCGGAATAGATATTGTAAAAATGAGAAAAATTATTGTTCGTCAACTCACACTTGTGCGGCCCCAGTGCATAAAATAAAAAATAGTCCCCTTCGTCAAACTGCCCATCGCCGCCATCATCAATAAAGATGGCATTTTCAAGCAAATCATCGGGACGTGCAACCGAATTAGCCTCCGCAAGCATCCCGCCGCCGTTCCCGTATACACCAATACGAGATGACGCAAGACCTTGCACTGAAACGCCGAGCTCTACCAAATCATTATAAGTAATCTTATAAATCCCCGATTCGCTAACGGCAATTTTATACCAATTTCCGTAACGTAAAACCGAATTAGTCGAATAAGCACGCCCCTTCATTTTCGGCACAGCAAACTTAACTCCTTCAATCGTCAATTGACAAGATTTAAGTTTTTGAAAACGCCCCTCCCCTATTTTAATAATTGGGACAAAAGAGAGAACGGCAAAGTTATTATGAGCCTCCGCAAATGTTTGAATATCAACCACTAATGAAGTTTGATTAAAACTCGAAGGTATTAATTTCACCTCTTCGGCAGTGAGTGGAAGATACTCTTCATCTTGAATGGATATTTTATAATTTTCAAAAAAGTTGTCAACACTAAACCGCTGAACATAAGTCGGTAGTGCCTCATTTTTTGCACTCGTAACAGCACCTTGAAAATATAAAAACTCCTGTTTCGTTTTGGCATCAAGCGTGTAAACAAGGTTGTTTTCCCACACAATTTGAACATGTTGAACGATTTTTTGTGCCTGACTATCAATCACTTGACTAAATAGTAGAGAAAGAAAAAGCACTCTCACCCAAGATTTTCGGTTCATATTACGTTATACTTATTACAGTAACAAAAATTTTAGAATTTAAACGAATGAGAGAGACAATAATTGTCAAAAAGAGAAAAAAGATTAAAAATGTTGATAACTTTTTGTATTTATTTACGTAAAAAGTATTAATTTTGCTCACTTAAATAAGAAAAAGGTATGCAGAAACGTCTTTTCATAATTATAATCATTTTCTCCATAATCTTCTTAAAGATAGGTAAGGTTACGGCGCAAGATGTTCATTTTTCACAGTTCTATGCCAATCCTGTTTATCTGAATCCAGCTTTTGCAGGAGCCAATGTTTGTCCTCGAATAGTTACCAATTTTCGCGACCAGTGGCCCTCCATTTCAGGAACTTTTGTCTCCTACTCCGCTTCTTGGGACCAACATTTTGACAAATTAGCCGGTGGTGTCGGCGTTCTCTTGCTTGGTGATAGAGCAGGACAAGGAACGATAAGTACCTATGCCGCAAGTTTAATCTATTCATACAAGTTAAAAGTAAATCGAAAATTCAATATGCGTTTTGCGTTGCAAGCAACATATCAGCAAAAAACACTAGATTGGAGTAAACTTACATTCGGCGATATGATTGACCCGAAATACGGTTTTGTCTATCAGACCAACGAAGTACAACCGGAACGACTATCCAAAGGGGTTATTGATTTCTCAGCAGGTGTTATCGGCTATACACATAATTTATATTTTGGTTTTGCCGCTCACCACGTTACACGTCCTTACGAAGGATTTATCTCTATTTCTCGCTTGCCCGTAAAATGGACAGGACACTTCGGCGGATATTTTGAACTGAAAAGAAAAAGTAGAAAAGTTAGAAGCTTCGGAGATATTGCTCTAAGCCCTAATATTATCTATCAACAACAAATGGAATTTCACCAACTTAACTACGGTTTATACCTAAACTACTACCCTTTTGTCGTAGGTATGTGGTTCCGTCAATGCTTTAAAAATGCAGACGCTTTTGTCTTTTTATTCGGACTACAACATGAAATGGTTCGTATCGCATACTCTTATGACCTAACAATTTCTAAGCTGGCTAACCTCTCGGGCGGAGCACACGAAGTTTCACTGCAATTACTCTTACGTTGTCCCGGAAAACAACGAATTATCAGAGATTTAAAATGTCCGGAATTCTAGTAATAAATAATAATGTCATCTAAAATAACGTTTTATAAGAAATTTTAATTCACCGAAATATTATGAATAAAATTGCAACCATAGGAAGTTTTTTAATCATCTTCGCATTAATCTTTAGTAGTTGTAAAAATGAACGTTCTGCTACTACCGGTTGGGAATACAATAATCCTGAAAACGGCGGCTTTGAAGTCTATCCGTTCGCCGAACAAATTACCGGTCCTAATCTAGTACTCATCGAAGGTGGAACCTTTGTTTTTGGAAGACAAGAACAAGACGTAATGTATGAATGGAATAACACTCCACGCAGAGTTACTATCTCTTCATTCTATATGGACGAAACCGAAGTTCGTAACTTAGACTATCAAGAATACCTATATTGGTTAGAACGAGTGTTTGTCCCCGCCGACTTAAAAGTAGTTTGGGATAACGCACAACCCGACCAAAATGTGTGGCGTGACCAATTAAAATACGCAGAAACACAAGTAGAGTACTATTTTAAACATCCCTCATTTCGCGAATATCCCGTTGTGGGTGTTAACTGGCTTCAAGCTACTAACTATGCAGCATGGCGTACCGACCGCGTAAATGAAATGATACTCGCCGAACAAGGTTTCATTAACTGGAACCCCGAACCTACCCCGGAAGGCTATTTTAATACGGAAGCATATCTCACCTACGAAAGCTATGAAGCAGAAGAAGGTCCCAGAAGATTGCAATATATTACAACCCGCGAATACAGAAATGTACGCATGGAAGACGGAATTTTATTACCTAATTACAGACTGCCTACCGAAGCCGAATGGGAGTTCGCTGCTTACGGCTTAATTGGCAATACCCTCAATGAAAGAATATTGGAACGTAAACTTTATCCTTGGAACGGACACTATACACGTACCGATAATAAAAAATATTATGGTGATTTCGTAGCCAACGTACGTAGAGGACGTGGCGACTATATGGGTGTGGCAGGTTATTTGAATGACGCCGCCGAACACCCGGCTCCCGTTATTTCTTACTGGCCCAACGATTATGGACTTTATAACATGGGGGGAAACGTAGCTGAATGGGTAATGGACGTATACCGTCAAAGTTCTCACGACGACCTTAGCGACCTCAACCCTTTTAGAGGTAACTATTATGAAACCAAAAAACTACTTGAAGACGGAGAAGTTGAAGAACGCGATAGCGTAGGTAAAATTCCAATGGTTCCCGTTTCGGATTTTAAAAATGATAGAAGAAGAAACTATAGACAAGCAGATAATAAAAACTATTTAGACGGCGACTGGGCATCTTTAATAAATTCGGACGACTGGAAAAACACCTCCTCCAATGCGGAAGCTACAGAGCAGATGTATCCTAAAAATATTGAAGTTAGCTACTCCTTGGTGGGTGACAACGCACGCGTCTACAAAGGCGGCTCCTGGAAAGACCTACAATATTGGGCTGCTCCCGGACAAAGACGCTACCTCGATGAAGACGAAGCTACCGACTATATCGGCTTCCGTTGTGCGATGGCAAGACTTGGAACGCCCCGTTAGTCAATGTAAATTAAAAATAAACCTTTTATCGGCGATTGCGAGAACAGTAATAACCTGACTCGCAATCTTTTTTTATGCAGGAAGAAAATAGTGCTATAACTATTTCTCCTAACTTCTATTCTTTAAATATTGTATAAAAATAATTTTAATTTTCTTTTGGGCGTGCCCCCTCGCTGCGCTCGGGGTCGGCGCCCGGTTCCAAGTCCGCGGGCAC
>DUOL01000178.1 GCA_012838875.1 Bacteroidales bacterium
AGTCCGCGGGCACAAGCCGTGGGGTCGCAAAGCGGCAAAAAGAGCTTCTAAAGTCGCTTTTTTGCCGCCGCGTCCCCAGCGGCTTCCGCCCTTGCGGGCTTTCCACCTAAGCGCCTCACGCAGCCAAGTTGTTTGCCCAGAGCTATTTAGGAGTGTGAGTGGAAAATGGGGAACTATAATTATGCAGTTAGAAAAACGTTAGCTTGTTTTTTTTGTATTTTTGCATATTAAATTATATTTACGCTATGAGTACGAAATATATTTTTGTTCTTGGAGGAGTCGTTTCAGGCTTAGGAAAAGGAATAACAGCCGCCTCTCTTGGAAGATTGCTGAAATCTAGAGACGTACACGTAACTATGCAGAAATTAGACCCTTATCTTAATGTCGACCCCGGAACAATGAACCCCTACCAACATGGAGAAGTTTTTGTTACGGAAGACGGCGGCGAAACCGATTTGGATATTGGACACTACGAACGTTTTATTGACGAAAATTTGAATAAACATTGCAATGTTACAGCAGGGAAAATATATCATTCCGTGATTGAAGATGAGCGTAACGGCGTCTATGCAGGCAGTACGGTGCAGATGATCCCACACATTACGAATAAAATTAAAGAACATATTCGTTTGAATGCGGCAACGAACAATGCTGAGGTAGCTATTGTCGAAATCGGCGGCACGGTCGGCGACTACGAAAGTTTGCCGTTTCTTGAAGCAATACGACAATTTTCTATTGAAGAAGGCTATGAAAATTGTATGTATATCCATGTTACTTTGGTTCCGGTGATAATGCCGACGAATGAACTGAAAACAAAACCGACTCAATTTAGTGTGAAAGAACTTCGTAGTATCGGTATTCAACCGGATATTCTCGTTTGTCGTAGCGACCGCCCTATCGGTCCCGAGATTAAACAAAAAATATCGCTTTTCTGTAGCGTTAAACCGGAAAATGTTATAGAAAATCTTAACATGCCCTCACTCTACGAAATTCCATTGGCACTGGAAAAAGAAGGCTTAGCGGAACAGGTTATTAAACGACTTAAAATAAAATGTAAACCTAAAAATTTGACAGATTGGAAAGCTATGGTGGCTAAGAGTAAAGTTGTCAAATCCCATACGAATGTGGCTTTGGTCGGGAAGTATATTGAGTTGCACGATGCCTATTTAAGCGTTGTTGAAGCCTTAAAACATGCCGCTATCTTTAATGAAACCGCCTTGCAAATTCATTGGATTGATTCTGAAGATATTAACGAAAATAACACGGAACAGTTAATGAAGGATATGGATTGTCTTATAATTCCGGGCGGTTTCGGGAGAAGAGGAATTGATGGAAAAATATTTGCTACGAAATATGCTCGTGAAAATAATATTCCGTTCCTCGGATTATGTTTAGGTTTACAAATAGCCCTCATAGAATTTGCAAGAAATGTGGCAAATCTAAAAGAGGTTAGCAGTAGAGAGCTAGACCCCGATACGCGACACCCCATTATTGATTTTCTACCGGGACAAGAAGAACAAAATGTCTTAGGCGGAACTCTACGCTTAGGGAAATATCCATGTAAGATAAAACAAAATACACATGCTTACCACGCCTATCAGGCAACCGAAATTACGGAACGTCACCGTCATCGCTACGAAGTGAACAATAGTTTTAGAGAGATTTTGGAAAAACACGGATTAGTTATTTCAGGAACTTCTCCCAATGGAGAAATTGTTGAAATTATTGAGGTTAAAGAACATCCTTGGTTCGTAGCTTGTCAATTTCATCCTGAATTTAAGTCGAGACCAAACCGCCCACATCCGCTATTTCTTCAATTTATTGCTAAAGCTATCGAATTAAAAAAATAATTTTTTGACACACCAATAGTAATATTTTTCTTAACACTCCGTTAATATATTGTTAAAATGTACAATATGACGGAGCTTTTTTTGCACTATGTTTGGAAAAATAGATTGTATCGTTTTCAAGCGTTGAGGACGACTCAAAATGAGAAATTGGTAGTTATTCATCCCGGGTTTCAACATCAAGATGCCGGTCCGGACTTTAAACAGGCAATAATTAAATTAAACGACATAACTTGGGCGGGCGATGTCGAAATACATTGTAAAAGTTCCGATTGGCACAAGCACGGACATGACCATAATCCTCAATACAAGTCCGTTATTCTGCACGTAGTATTTGAAAATGATTGTCCCATCAATAACCATAATAGAGAGCTATTGCCAACCTTAGAGTTAAAAGATTTGATTTCTTCCGAGACTTTACTTCGTTATAATCGTTTGCATAATAGTCCGCACCGCTTACCTTGTAAACATGAAATAACAAAACTTCCCACAGATTTTTTGGAGATTTTTTCTCAAAAACTTATCAACCGAAGATTAATAAGAAAAGGGAAAAACATCTTTTCCCTTTTAGAAAAATCGGAGCACGATTGGCAGGAAGTTTTTTTTAAAATCTTAGTTGTAAATTTTGGATTCAAGACAAATCAAGACGCTTTCGAGTTGCTTAGTAAAACGCTATCGTACAAGATTATACTAAAACATTCAAAATCGAAATTACAACTATATGCACTTCTTTTCGGACAGGCGGGAATGTTGGAAGATTACCAATTGACGGTGGGGGATAGCTATTATCAAAAATTACATCAAGAATATCATTATTTAAAACATCAATATCGGTTAATTTCAATTCCTGTGCATCGTTGGAACTTATTGCGAATACATCCTCAAAATTTCCCGGCGCTTCGATTAGCTCAATTAGCAGAATTTTTATATCGTTTTCCAATGGTTTTTCACCATTTCATCACGGAGGATTTAAAAATTTTTGAATTTCTCAAGTGGAGGTGCGAACCCGACGAATATTGGAAAACACATTTTCTTTTTGGGAAAAAGACGAAAAAACACTCGGCAATATTGGGAAAGTCGTCAAAGGAGTTGTTGATTATCAATTCGATAATTCCTACATTGTTTACTTATGGCGCTTTTTCGGGCAATATGAAGCTACAGGAGAATGCAATTAAATTATTAGAAATTGTATCGTTCGAGAAAAATTATATTACAAAATATTACAGACAAGTTGGTTTTCCCGCTCAAAATGCTCTTCATTCGCAAGCCATTCTTGAGCTACAAAGTTGCTATTGCCAGACCAAACAGTGTTTACAATGTGATATCGGAAAATTTATTATAGGGAGAAATAACTGCTAAAAATTCAAAGCAGAGTTCTATTCGAATTGTTCCGCTATCTTAGCGATTTCCTCTTCCGTCTTGACCAGCTTATCTTTACAAATTTGAATTAACTTTCCGGCACGTTCAATCTTTTGTGCCAACTCATCAACCGACACATCGGCTTGTTCCATCTGTTTAACCAACTGTTGTAGTTCTGTAAATGCTTCTGTATAATTCATTTTATTCAATATTTGATTCTTCGTTTTTATTCAAATTTCTAACTTTTTGATGAGCCTCGACCCATGCATTAAAAAATAGATTCCCTAATAAATTGTAGCCTTTGTTCGTAAAATGGATTTTATCCTTTTTTGCCAATTTCTCTTGTTGCCATTTATACATTGAACGTTTGCCTCCCATGATAGCGTATTGGTCCCAGACGGCGCCTCCGGTTTTGGCTGCTAATCTGTAAAAAACACGACACACTTCCTCGCTATTCGTATTAACAGCGTACTTCCCGCGGGCTATGCGTTTGTAGTGGTCATTATTAGTGATAAAAATAAAAGCACAATCGGGATTCACCGACTTTATTACCTCTATTAACAACAGATATTCTCTTTCAAATTGCAACGTGTCAAATCGGTCGGAAAGTGCGTCATTGACACCGATTCCCATAATAACCAAGTCAGGATTTATCAATCTCAAATCACGCTCAAAATTTGTACATTTTAAATAGGAAGAAACTCGAGCTCCGTTGACGCCGATAGAATGAAAAGTGATTCCGGGATTATCATTTTCTAAAAGCAAGCCGTTGACGGTGAAACAATTTCCTGAATCGAGCTTCCACTGCAACGAAAACGAATCGACAAAAGTGGGAACTTCGTAAAGAAATAAGTTCGTTGACGTATCCGTTTCAATTGGGGCATAAGTTACCGAATCAAGCACTATTAAAGGTTCTACGATTCCTGAATCCGCTTTTCCGATTAAAATAATTCGGTTTGTAGAAAATAGCGAATCCTTATATCTCATCTCTATCTTAATTTTAGCAAAAGTATCTGAGGAGTATACGGCTATACCGCTCACACCCAACGGTTTATCGAAGGTGTCGTAAACATTTCTTACTAAACTGAAATTCCCCTCATTGGAAACTTTATAGTCGATAGGGTTATTTGACCTATCTACGACTGAGTAGGGGAAAATAAAACCTCTGCCGGCAACGGCATTCGGGTATGCGTGTAGCAAATTCAACCTCACTCGATGTGAGAAAACGCCTGCTTGTACGTGGGAGGAACCAAGGTGCAGAATATTTATTTTTCCGTTGCGATTTTCAATAACCGAATCGAATTTGTGAAAAAAGTTAATCAAATTGGAAGTGTCGCTACTGAACGCAAAAGTGTCGGCTTCTAAATGAAAAAACGGCAACGTATCGGTAGGGATATACTCTTCCTGCGAAAATAATAAAAAGGTAGAAAATAAAAAATAAAATAGTGCAATTAAAGCTCTCATAAGTAATATTAAGTGTCTAAATTTACAATTTTCTTTTTTCTTAGCAATATAAGGTGAAAATTAAGGTTGAACGGTACTATTTTGGGTTGATAAATTTTGTTTAGAAAGATACAATTGATAGAGATTATCAAAGGAATTAACGAGAATTTCTCCTATTCTATTGGCGCCTTTCGGGGTAAAATGGATTAAATCTTCACCTGCTAAGCCATGTTTATACCAGGCAATCATTGAATTTTCTCCGCCCATTACTTCATAGATATCCCAGAAAGCCACGCCGTTATCATTTGCCATCTTTTTCATTGCTTCAACGAGTTGTCCTAAAAGCGGATAAGAGCGTAACTCTCCTTCGACGCGTTTTGCCATATCGGAAGGACCGATTAATAAGATTTTTCCTTGCGGATTAATTCTTTTAAAGAATTGTATTTGCCTTTGCAAGTTATTCACATAAAAGCCGATGCTTTTTTGAGAGGAAATTGCCGGAACCGCATTTCCGCCGAATTGCAAAATTACCAGTCCTACATTACTTTCTTGGAACATTAGGCGAGTTAAAGAGTCGTTTAATTGTGTGAAGAGTGTACCTGCCGAGCCTCGCAGTGGAATATTGTCAACACTCACACCATATTTCCCGTCAACGGATATTCCGTAAATATCGGCGTTTCCTTTTAATGTTAGAGTAAAAGTAGTTAATGGCGTATCAAGTTCCCACAAGAACGATTGTAATCCTTCTGAATTAGCAACTAATGCTTCTTTTTCTTTTTTCAAATTATCGGATAAAACAGCGGAAAAATCGCCGTTTTTATTGAAAAAATACAATTTTATTTTAGAAAAGGTTCTCATTTTATGGGGGACGTCAAGGTTTTGCGAAGCCTTTACAAAGAATCTATTTTCTCCGGTCATTCCTATACATTTGCAAAAGAAGCCGTAATTTCCGTTTTTTCGTCTATTGCCGTCTCCGTATGCCGAGTAGGTAGTGTAATCGCCCGACCAGCGTTGATATACAGTCGCTGTCGGAATGGTTTGAACTGCCGGTAGCAGACCCGGACCGCCGCCGCCGAATTTTTCTTGAAAATATTTCCTTAAATTAAACGAAATTCTATCCAGTTCAATTTGCGAGTCTCCGTAATGAAGTATTCTAATAACTTTTTGTAACGATTTAGCTGTTTGAATTTGTTCAAAAAATCCATCAAAATAGCCTACATCATCGTAGGGAAAATAAAACTTACCAAGTTGATTTTCAACGAGTTCTCTATAATAGTTCAGTGTGTCTTGTAAGGAGAGGCGTATACTGTCTTGCGCCGTGAAAACAGGTTCTTCTAAATCCGGAATTTCAGGTTCTTCCACTGTTTTTCGTGTTAATATTTTTTCTAATGAAGGGAAACGAAGCTGTACTCCTGCAATATTAATTCCTTTACGAGGAAAGCTAATCGTAAGTATGAATAGCGCTATTAAAATTGCCGTAATAAAATAAAGAATATAGCGTGCTTTCATTCAAACAAGAAATATAAGAAAACGTGCAAAAATAGTAAAAATAAAGAACGGTTTTTCAAAAAACAGCCTGCCCTCGCCGATTAAAAGAGCGAGAACTATTCAATTTTCAAAAATTAGCTTCAACTTTTTTTAAAAAGGCAAATCTTGACTATCTTTGCACACTAAATTTCTGTTATGATATCTATTAATAAACTCTCAGTCAATTTTACCGGTGATTTTCTTTTTAAGGATATCTCTTTCGTAGTGGGCGATAGAGAACGCATCGGCTTGGTTGGGAAAAACGGGGCGGGGAAATCAACATTATTGAAGATTATTCACGGTTTAGTTATTCCTGAGGCGGGCAATATGGTTATAACACGAGGATTTAGAACCGGATACTTGCCCCAAGAGTTAAATAGTATTTATCATAAAACGGTTTGGGAAGAAGTGCTTGACACCTTTGTAGAAGAGAAGAAGTTAGAGAAGAAAATAGAAAAATTAACCAAAGAGTTAACACTTCGCAACGATTTTTCAAGCGAGTCCTATCTTGCCGTTAGCCAACAATTAGCTGACGCTACTGAAAGATTTCATTATTTAGAAGGAGATTTAATAGCGGTAAGAGTAGAAAAAGTTTTATTAGGTTTGGGCTTTAAACCGAGTGATTTTCATCGTCAGATGCTTGAGTTTAGTAACGGTTGGCAGATGCGCGTGGAATTAGCTAAGATTTTACTCCAAAAACCGGAAATAATACTTCTGGACGAGCCTACCAATCATCTTGATATTGAATCTATTCAATGGTTAGAAGAGTATTTGATTAACTACGAAGGGACGCTCATTTTAGTATCACATGATAGAGCTTTTTTAGATAGTGTAACAGAGCGAACCATTGAAATTACTTTTGGTAGAATTGAAGATTATAAATGTAGTTATACGGAGTATGTAAATCAGCGGTTAGAGCGAATTAGTTCACAGCAAGCGGATTATGAAAATCAACAGAAGGAGATTGCCGACATTGAGCGGTTCATTGAGCGTTTTCGTTATAAGTCGACCAAGGCAAAACAAGTTCAAAGTCGGATTAAGATGTTGGATAAGATGGAGAAGATTGAGGTTGAAAGTATAGATAAGCGTTCCATCTCTTTTCGTTTTCCACCGGCACCGCACGCGGGACGCGTAGTAGTCGAAGCACAAAACCTCACGCTCGGTTATGAGCAGTTAGAGGTATTACGTCAAATAGACTTTTCTTTATTACGGGGCGAAAGAGTTGCGTTTGTCGGGCGAAACGGAGAAGGTAAATCGACATTTGTCAAAGCAATAGTCGGAGAATTAGCCCCTAAGGTCGGACACGTTCAACTTGGACATCAAGTAAAAATAGGTTATTACGCTCAAAATCAAGCACTACTCCTTAATCCGGAGAAAACAGTGTTTGAAATTATTGATGAGGTGGCGGTAGGAGATATTCGAACACAAATCAGAACTATTCTTGGAAAATTTCTTTTCACAACGGAGGATACCACAAAAAAGGTTAAAGTGCTTTCAGGCGGAGAAAAGTCACGATTGGCATTAGCAAAATTACTCCTATCACCCGTCAACCTTCTCATATTGGACGAGCCTACCAATCATCTCGATATGAGGTCGAAAGATGTGTTAAAAAACGCACTGTTGCAATATACCGGTAGTATGATTTTAGTTTCGCACGACCGAGATTTTTTGCAAGGATTAACAGAAAAGGTCGTGGAATTTAAAAATGGGACAATAGCTGTACATATTGGCGATATTTACGATTTCTTGGATAAAAGGAAATTAGCAACACTACAAGAGATACAAAAAAACAGTTCCATTTCTATGCCTTCAAAAGGGGAAAATAAAATTTCTACAAATAAAATTGAATATGAGGAGAGGAAAAAACAAGAAGCTCAAAGGAGGAAAATAGAAAATCAAATAAGCAAAATTGAAAAGGAGATTGTTCAATTAACAAAAAAAATAGAAGAAATAGAGGATAAATTAGCGGATCCTGAGCTGTTTGCGAAAGAAATCACCTCGGATTCTTTGTATAAAGAGTACGAAGAGCTGAGAAAAGAGATAAATAAAAAGGAGCAGATGTGGGATAAATTAGTCGAAGAGAATTTTTAAAATCATGATTTGATTAAAATAATAGAATATGGGTTAACTACAAATTTAAAATATGAGTATATTTGCTCTTTAAATATTTAAACTGAAAATATTATCTAATTAAATAAAAAACCTTTCTATTTATGAAAAAACCACTTATTTTAGTTATCAATCCGGGTTCGACCTCCACAAAAATTGCTATCTTTGAGAAAGAAGAGAAGAAATTTGTCGAAAATATTAAGCATGAAGCTGAAGATTTAGCTCGGTTTTCATCTATACCGGAACAACATAATTTTCGTAAAGATGTTATTGTCAACAAATTAAAAGAAAAAAATATAGACATATTTTCTATTGATATGGTGATAGGACGTGGCGGGTTGACAAAACCGATTACCGTTGGGGGAGTTTATGCAGTAAATGATTTAATGATAAAGCATCTCAAGGAAGGTTTTAATGGGCAACATGCGTCTAATTTAGGAGGGCTTATTGCGGATAGTATTGCTCGAAAAATTGGTTTAAAAGAGGCTTACATTGCCGACCCAGTAGTTTTAGATGAGATGACGGAGCTTGCTCGTGTAGCCGGGCATCCGCTTTTTTATCGTAAAAGTATTTTTCATGCGTTAAATCAAAAATCCATAGCCAGAACGTACGCTAACAAAATCGGTAAAAAATATCATGAGTTAAATTTGATTGTGGCTCACATGGGAGGAGGCATTTCTGTCGGGGCACACGAAAAAGGCAGAGTCATTGACGTTAATCAAGCATTAGACGGAGAAGGACCTTTTACTCCTGAACGTTCCGGTACATTGCCCATGAATCAAATTGTTGAAATCTGTTATAGCGGAAAATATACGAAAGAAGAAGTTGATAAAATGGTAACCGGTAAAGGCGGTTACGTTGCCTATTTTGGAACGAACGATGCTTATGAGATTGAAAAAAAAGCATTAGCCGGTGATGAAAAAGCTATTTTACTTGAAGAAGCTATGGCATATCAAATTGCTAAATATATCGGAGAGAGTGCAGCAGTACTTAAAGGTGAAGTAGAGGCTATTTTGCTAACAGGAGGACTCGCATACGGGAAGCCCATAGTGGAGAAAATTTCAAAATATGTCTCTTGGATAGCTCCGATTTTTGTCTATCCCGGTGAAGATGAGATGAGTGCTTTAGCTATGAATGCAAACTTAGTTTATGAAGGAGAAATGAGTGTTCACCAATATGAATAATTAAAAGAAAAAGTAATTTTCTATGAAAAAGTATATTTATGTTTTAAGTAGTTTTCTTTTATTTTTTATTTTAAGTTTAACGCTTTGCGCACAGCCTCCACAAAAAATGAGCTATCAGGCGGTTGTTCGTGACGCACAGAATAGCCTTATAACGAACCAAAATATCGGGGTACGAATTAGTATTGTGAGTCATAATACACAACTGGCGGTCTATGCGGAAACGCACACGACAACGACCAACAGTAACGGACTTATGAGCTTGGAAGTGGGTGCGGGCACGGTAGAATATGGGGATTTCTCACAAATTGATTGGGCTAATGATGACTTTTCTATTCGCAGTCAAATAGACTTGCAAGGTGGTAATAATTACACAATTACAAGTGCACAACAGCTACTGAGTGTTCCGTATGCGTTTTTTTCGGGTAGTTCGGCAATAGAAGCTAATTTACCGCCTGACGGGACGCAAACCGGCGATATTCTCTATTGGAATACGCAGGACAGTTCATGGCATATTGTTCCTGTCGGCACGCCCGGACAAGTTTTGACAATCGGCCCGGACGGAATCCCACAATGGTATAGCACTCCACTAAATCAAAATGTGCCACCTACCGTAGTTACCGATAGTCTTTTTAATATTTCAGGGACGAAATTGAATGTCGGTGCTACAATTACCAACTCGGGAAGCTCACAGGTTACAGCAAGTGGTGTTTGTTGGAGTTCCACAAATCCTAATCCCGGAATTGCCAATAATCGTACAACCGATGGTAGTATTTTAGGTTCTTATGTTAGTTTCATTAACCAATTGACGCCCGGTATTACGTGGTACATACGTGCTTATGCTACTAATAATGCAGGTACGGGCTACGGAGAAGTGTTAACTATAACTAGTCCAACACATTGCGGAACGGTAACCGACAAAGATGGAAATACGTATCAGACGGCATATATCGGAAATCAATGTTGGATGAAAGAGAATTTAAGAACTACAAGCTATTCTAATGGGGCAACCATTACAAAAGGAGAGTATGGAACCGTCATAACTCGAACAACGAAATATTATTTCGTTTATAATGATGTAGATACGAATAAAAATATTTATGGATTACTCTACACATGGGCCGCTGTGATGAATAGCGCCGGAGCAAGCAATAATAATCCGAGCGGCATTCAAGGAATTTGTCCAACCGGCTGGCACGTGCCTAGCCACCAAGAGTGGTGCGAGTTGGAAAATTACTTAGAACCCGGCATTGATGGCTCTTGTAGCACAAGTGGCTATAGAGGCTCCATGGCGAAAAAATTGGCGCTGCCCCAACATTGGTATGCAGATGGAACCAATTTTTTAGCACCTGGCTACTACCATACGGATACAACCGGATTTAACAGTAGCGG
>DUOL01000179.1 GCA_012838875.1 Bacteroidales bacterium
AAGAGCTTACAAGCTCGCTTTTTTGCCGCCGCGTCCCCAGCGGCTTCCGCCCTTGCGGGCTTTCCACCTAAGCGCCTCACGCGGGTAAGTTGCTCGTGCAGAAATATTAAACTTTGCGCTTTATACACTTTTTGGAATAGTACCCAAAAAATGAAAGAATTAGCTTTACAACGAAGCACGTGTGTTGGCCCGGCAAAAAGCAGAGGCGGTCGTGCTGTGAATGCCAATCTGCTTAGCGGTTCTTGTAAAACCGCTTGTCGTTAGCATTTCCTTCTACGAAAGTAGGAGGAAATGCGTTGTTTTATTAGAACCGCTTAGCAGATTGGCAGAGCGGGCGGCATTCTTTTTGCCTTGATTTTTTGGTACTTTTGTATCAAGACAAAAGTACGAACTGACTTATACCCTTTTTTCTACAATCATATCACCCTTTCGGGGTTCATTTTTCATTTTCAATTTCCCGATTTCAACTTATTGAGCGTGAAGTATTTATAAAGAATCTTTTAAATAATATTAAACTTTAAGTTTTGCACACCTTTTGGTAAGCATGAAACTTGTGATAGGTTTTATCTATAAACCTGCCTCAATATTTAGTGGACTAAATATTGAGATTTAACATATCTTGCATATCAGTAAGTTATTATAATATTTTATTGCTCCAAAAAAATTAATAATCTCTATTACAATTATTCCAAGAATAAATTGAGCCTTGAAAAGCGTCTCTTTTTTTTCTTTGTTGCTTAATTTTTCTTTTGGAATATTGTTTGTTTTCTTCCCACCAACAACTATATAGTAATTTTATAGTTTTCATATCTTCTAACGATAACCTGCATTCTTTTTGATTCTTATAAATATTTTTGCATTGAAAATTTTTGCTAATAATTTTTTCTATTATTTTTACAAATACAATGCCATAATAGTCAGAATACAGGATAGAAGATAGTTCTCCATAATAAACAACATATTGATTGTCAACGTCAATAACCTCAATAAGATATGGAAGAGCTTCATTTCCGTATGACAAAATTTTTTGAAGGATATAATGGTTTTCTTTTGATTGCAATAGTTGCAATTGAGGATCAATTTCTGATACGTTTGAAAGTAAATATTGAATGAGTGTATCAATATTATTTTGAGCTTTTATCTTTGGTTCAAAAAAAATAAAAATGAAAAGAAAACCATACAATAAACTTCTACTAAAAAATATCGTCTTATTCATCATTTAATGTTTTATTAATCCTAAAATAAGCTCTACTTGTATTATTTCCTTCTATATCCTTATTATAGTAATAAGGATTATTATCCCACTTTGGAAGATTAGTCCCATTTAAGGTCGGAATATTGTCTTGCGCTGGATTAGGCTCTCCTTGTAAGTTGTGCCATGCATAAGAATGACAATTATATACTTTTAACATACTATTTAATGAAAATGAATATCTGTTAACATCATAATATTGAATAGGTGTTTCTGTTCCTTTTTGAGGTGTTATAGGCTTATCTGTCTTTGCGTTAAATGGTCTATCTTTTCTCCCGTTCGGATCCACCAAAACCACCGGATTATTCGCACAATAGGCGTAGGGGGTTAAGTTCGGGTATTTGTCGCTTAGCGGGTCTACGCTAAGCCAGATGCTTAGGTCGGGGTGGTAGAAGTAACGGGGCGTTTCCATAATCT
>DUOL01000180.1 GCA_012838875.1 Bacteroidales bacterium
TATGTTTTTCAGTAAATGAGGGCACACCCCACCCCAAATCGCTCGTCAATATTTTTAAAGAGTTACAAAATGACATTGGTTTTACCGTTCCCAAAAGCGGGAACTTAGAAAAATGGGCAAAACAGGGGATTTTAATGATTAATGCAATATTGACCGTTCGTGCTCATTCGCCGGGTTCGCACAGAAACAAGGGTTGGGAAACTTTCACTGATGCCGTAATACGAAAATTATCGACCGATAGAGATGGACTCATTTTCATTTTGTGGGGGGCTTTTGCTCAAGAGAAAAGCGCACTAATCGACACAACAAAACATCGTATATTAAGAGCTGCACACCCCTCTCCATTTTCAGCCCATAAAGGTTTTTTCGGATGCAAACATTTCTCAAAAACAAACGAAATACTAAGAAAAATGGGAAAAAGTGAAATTGACTGGAGTTTATAAGTTTACTCAGAGCTATCGTTATAGAGCAAATATTTTTTTCTAAGCAATTCAAATTCCTCTAACTCATCTTGCCACGAAGCCTCAATCTCTTTTTGATTTTTACCGTCTAATATCATTTGACGCACAGTGGAATTTCCCATTAATTTATCAAAAAAGTCGGGACGATTAAAAAAGAGCGATTTATCGGGGTAATTTTGATAAGCTTGGATAAGATAAGAAAGCGTAAAATCATTTTTCAATAAGCTAAGGTTGGAATCCGCAATAGCTGTAAGATTTTCGCCTCTGCACTTTTTCTCGAGATGCGGCGGATTTTCTGCGACTCCTTTAATTGATTTAGGCGTAAAATAGAACTCACCTGCTTTTAGCTCGGGGGCACCATAAATTTGAAAAGGAGTTGACGTACCTCGTCCCACACTAATGCCCGTTCCTTCAAACAGACAAAGTGAAGGGTATAGGTTAATTGCTTCGTCTGTTTGTAAATTCGGAGAAGGAGGTATCGGTAGAGAATAGCGTGTTTGGTGTGTATAATTGTCAACAAGCACAAAATAGAGTTGACAAGTATCCTTATTTTTCAACCATTTTTCTCCGTTTATCATTTGTGCATACTCGGCAATAGTCATTCCATGTACGATAGGGATAGGATGCATACCGACAAAGGAAGTAAATTGAGGTTTTAAAACAGGACCGGCAACGTAATATCCATTTGGATTAGGTCTATCTAAAATCAACAACGGGATTTGGCTCTCGGCGGCGGCTTCCATTAGATAGTGCAAAGTCGAAATATAGGTGTAAAAACGACAACCAACATCTTGAATATCAAATATTAACAAATCAATATTTTGCATTTGTTCGTGTGTCGGTTTTTTATTTTTGCCATATAATGAAACGATTTCTATTCCTGTTTTCCGGTCGCGGGAAGAGTTAATCAAAGCACCTGCTTCGGCATCTCCTCTAAAGCCGTGCTCAGGTGAAAAAATTTTCACAACGTCAATTTCTGTAGCAATCAGTGTATCAATCAAATGGACTTCCCCTACCATAGATGTTTGGTTAGCACAAACTGCTATGCGTTTTCCTTTTAAAAAGGGAAAATAGAGTTCCGTCTGTTCTGCTCCAACTTTAACTTGAGAGAAAAGAGAAATCGGCAAAAAATAAAAAAGTAGCAGATAGATAAATCTTCTATTCATAAAACTTTTATGGTTATTTGCAAAAGTAAACGAAAAAACTACAAGAAAATAAATTCCCGATTATTTTTTCTTGGTTGATTTCTTAAAAGTTCTTTTCTTATTAGTCGGTGAAGTTGTAGAGATAATTTCTAAACACTCTTCATAAGTTAAATTTTCAGCCACTCTATCCTTGGGAATTTTATAATTATCTTTCCCATTGGTAAGATAAGCACCGTAGCGACCATTCATAACTTTCAGATTAGCATTTTCGGAAAACTCACGTAAAACATTTTTGTTATGCCCGTTTTCTAATATATCAATAGCTTCTTCCATTGTCAAAGTTGCAGGATTTACTCCTTTAGGAAGCGTAATATTTTTACCGGCATACTTCAGGTAAGGTCCGTACCGTCCGACAATAACAAATATATCTTCCTCTTTATGTTTACCGAGCAATCTTGGGGCACGTTCAATATCAAGTTGTTTTTTCTCTTCAATTAATTCAATGGAACGTTCGAGTGTAATTTCTAAGGGATCTTCTGTTTTAGGGATAGAGATAAAAGAGCCGTCATAACTTAGATAGGGACCAAAGCGACCGATTTTTACAACAATTTCACTTCCATTATACTCACCTAACGAACGCGGAAGTTTAAAAAGGTCAAGTGCCTCTTCTAATGTAATATATTCAATTGATTGTGTCTTTTTAAGGCGTGCATATCTTGGTTGCCCATCTTCATAGTTCTCACCTATTTGTACCATTGGACCATATTTCCCCAATTTTGCATACACTTTTTCATTACTCTTCGGGTCAACGCCCAAAAAGCGTTCTCCGCTCGCTTTGGGTGAATATGCCAGAGCTTTTTCAACGGAAGGGTGAAACTCATCATAAAAATCTGCTATCATTGTTTGCCATTCAACTTCTCCCTCGGCAATATCATCAAATGATTTTTCAACATTAGCGGTAAAATTATAATCCATTATCGTGTCGAAATGCTCTTGTAAATACTCATTAACAACGATACCTACATCTGTTGGAAAGAGTTTATCTTTTTCGTTTCCGAACTTCTCTTTTTTCTCTTCTTCCTTTATAGTATCATCTTTAAGAATTATCTTCTCAATAGTTCGGACACTACCGGGACGGCTCTCTTTAACAACATATTCCCGTTTTAAAATCGTAGAAATTGTCGGTGCATACGTTGAAGGACGTCCGATTCCAAGCTCCTCCATCTTTTTAACCAAACTTGCTTCGGAATAACGACTTGGCGGCTGAGCATATCTTTGCGTTGAAACAATTTCTTTCATAGACATCACATCTCCGGCAGTAAAGGAAGGCAACCAACCTTTAACTTCCTCTTCTTCTTCATCCTTAGACTCAATGTAAACTTTTAAAAATCCGGAAAAAAGAATCTCTTCTCCGGTAGTAACAAACTTCTCGCTACGATTGGAAATTGTCGTATTTATCGTTGTTTTCTCAATTTGAGCATCGCTCATTTGTGATGCGATGGTTCGTTTCCAAATCAAATCATACAATTTTTTGGCAAAGGTATCACCCGGAATTGTATGCTTACTGATAAATGTCGGACGTATAGCTTCATGAGCTTCTTGCGCTCCTTTTGCTTTCGTAGTATATTTACGAACTTTAGAATATTTTTCACCGTACAGTGTAGTTACTTCATCCTTAATCGTATTAATAGCCAATGAAGATAGGTTCACCGAGTCTGTACGCATATACGTAATAAATCCTGCTTCGTAAAGTTGCTGTGCAATGACCATCGTTTTAGAAACTGAAAAACCCAACTTCCTTGAGGCTTCTTGCTGCAAAGTAGATGTCGTGAAAGGAGGAGCGGGAGATCTTTTTCCGGGTGATTTATTAACAGACTCTATTTTAAAAGTTGCTGTTTTACAACTATTTAGAAAATCCACAACCTCTTCTTTCGTCTTGAAGTTTTTATCTAATTCCCCTTCAAGTTCTTTCACCTCTTTATCTTGCGAAATAAAAGAACCTATCGTTCGATAAGAAAAATGTGTAACAAAATTATTAATTTCTCTATCTCTTTCTACTATAAGCCTAACGGCAACGGATTGAACTCTTCCGGCTGACAAGGAAGGTTTTACCTTTCTCCATAAAACGGGTGAAAGTTCAAAGCCGACCAATCTATCCAAAACACGTCTTGCTTGTTGTGCATCAACCAAATTTAGGTCCACTTGACGCGGATTTGCCAACGCATTTTCAATAGCTGTTTTGGTAATTTCATGAAACACAATACGTTTAATTTTCTCTTCCGGAATTTTAGCAGCTTCAATCAGATGCCAAGATATCGCTTCTCCTTCACGGTCGTCGTCAGTTGCAAGCCAAACAACATCCGCCTCTTGAACCATTTTCTTAATATCAGCAATTAACGGCTTCTTATCAGGTAGAATTTCGTACTTAGGTGAAAAACCTTTAGCAATATCAATTCCTATATCTTTCGACGGCAAATCACGAACGTGCCCTTTACTTGATATAACCGCAAACTCCTTCCCGACTAGTTTCTGGATTGTTTTAGCTTTAGCAGGCGACTCAACAATAATCAAATCTTTACTCATATTATAACTTCAAAATATTAAGGTTCTAAATTGAGTGCAAAAGTAATAAAAATTAATCAGTTTGAAAAAAATAGATTTTTTAACCTCATTTTTTTTCCATAATCCTCGTCTTCTAATAGGAAAACAAATTGTTTTTTTTATTATCTTTGCTCATCATTAAAAAACAAATTACTCTACTGATTATGAATGAATTAGAAAACAACATTAACAATAATAACGCATATACAGCTGACAATATACAAGTATTAGAAGGACTTGAAGCCGTAAGAAAAAGACCTGCCATGTATATCGGTGATGTTGCCGAAAGAGGGTTACATCATTTAGTTTATGAAGTAGTGGACAATTCGATTGATGAAGCCATGGCCGGATATTGCGATCGCATTGAAGTAGTTATATACCCTGATGATTCAATTTCCGTAAAAGACAACGGACGTGGTATTCCTATCGATTTTCACGAAAAAGAACAGCGTTCGGCACTTGAAGTAGTGCTTACGGTTCTTCATGCGGGAGGTAAATTCAACAAAGATTCTTATAAAGTTTCCGGCGGACTACATGGTGTTGGCGTATCATGTGTCAACGCTCTATCAAAACATTTGATAGCTGAAGTTTTTAAAGATGGGAAGCACTATAAACAAGAATTTCAATTCGGAAAACCTCTTGCCCCCGTTCAAGAGATTGGAAAAACCAAAGAGCAAGGAACTAAAATTACGTTTTTCCCTGATGATAGCATATTTATTACGACTACTTATCAGTACGAAATTCTTGCTACAAGACTTAAAGAGTTAGCTTTTCTAAATAAAAAAATTACTCTTTCAATTACCGACTTGAGAAATGTTGATGATGATGGCAACCCCATTTCAGACACCTTTTACTCGGAAGAAGGACTTAAAGATTTTATTCAATATTTGGACAGAGGACGGGAAAAGATTATGGAAACGCCCATTTATATGGAAGGAGAAAAATCTAATGTTCCTGTAGAAATTGTAATGCAATATAACACCTCTTTCACCGAGAATATTCACTCCTATGTAAATAATATCAACACTATTGAAGGAGGAACGCACCTTACCGGATTTAGACGTGCATTGACCAATACGTTAAAACGTTATGCTACCAATAGCAAGATGCTTGAAAAGTTAGAGAAACAAAAAATTGATATTTCCGGTGATGACTTTCGTGAAGGATTAACAGCGATTATCTCTGTTAAAGTCCAAGAGCCTCAATTTGAAGGACAAACAAAAACAAAATTGGGGAATAGTGAAGTGGAGGGTATTGTAAGTCAATTGGCGAGTGAAATGTTATCTTTTTATTTAGAAGAAAATCCTAAAGATGCCCGCGAGATTGTCAATAAAGTAATTCTTGCTGCCACGGCACGTCACGCCGCACGCCGCGCTCGCGAACTTGTACAACGTAAAGGGGTATTTAACAGTGGCGGGCTACCCGGAAAATTGGCGGATTGCTCCTCTAAAAATGCCGAAGAGTGCGAACTGTACTTAGTGGAAGGAGATTCCGCAGGCGGTACGGCTAAACAAGGTCGGGACAGCAGATATCAAGCTATCTTACCCCTTCGCGGAAAAATTTTGAACGTCGAAAAAGCGATGCAACACCGCGTCTTAGAAAGCGAAGAAATTAAAAATATCTATACGGCTCTCGGCGTAACAATTGGTACCGAAGAAGATAGCAAAGCACTGAATATAGATAAATTGCGTTATCATAAGATTATTATTATGACTGACGCTGACGTGGACGGAAGTCACATTGCAACCTTAATTCTGACTTTCTTTTTCAGACACATGAAAGAATTAATAGAAAAAGGATATATTTATATTGCAACTCCACCCCTCTATCTGATTAAAAAAGGAAAAGATGAACGCTACGCATGGAGCGAAAAAGAACGACAAGAAATTGTTAATGAGTTAACCCAAAACGGTAGCAACGAAGCAGGATTACACGTACAACGCTACAAAGGGTTAGGTGAGATGAATGATGAACAACTATGGTCAACGACTATGGACCCGAAACAACGCACCTTACGCCAAATCACCATTGATAATGCAACCGAAGCCGATAGAGTTTTCTCTATGCTAATGGGCGATGAAGTGCCTCCTCGCCGCGAATTTATTGAAAAACATGCAAAATATGCAAATGTTGACATTTAGTTCACTTTTTCATTTTACACAATAAAAAACATTTTTTCATTACTAACATTTCACCGCACTTAAATTATAACATTTTATATATTTTTGCAACAAGAAAAAAATTATAACAATGGGAAGAGCCTTTGAATATAGAAAAGCAAGAAAATTTAAACGATGGGGAAACATGGCTAAAGTTTTCACCCGTTTAGGAAAAGAGATTACGATGGCAGCTAAAACCGGCGGTCCCGACCCTGCACTAAATTCAAAATTACGCCTTTTAATGCAAAATGCACGAACGGAAAATATGCCTAAAGAGAATGTGGAACGTGCAATCAAAAGAGCTTTTGAAAAAGATACTACCGATTATAAAGAAGTAGTATACGAAGGATACGGTCCTAACGGTGTGGCTATCGTTATTGAAGCCGCCACCGATAATACACAACGAACCGTAGCAAATATTAGAAGCTATTTCAACAAATATGGAGGAAGCCTCGGCACTTCCGGTATGCTCGACTTTATTTTCGATCGAAAATGTAGCTTTACCGTTAAAGAAAAAGAAAATTTAGACCTCGAAAATCTTGAACTTGAATTAATCGACTACGGCGTTGAAGAAGTTTTTGAAGATAATGACGAAATTGTAATCTTTGCAGACTTCCAAAATTTTGGCGCTATTCAAAAATATTTAGAACAAAATGATTTTGATATACTAAATTTTAAATTTGAACGTATTCCTAATGATGTGAAAAATATTCCCGAAGATGAAAGAGAGGAAATTGACAAATTACTCGAAAAAATCGAAGAAGACGAAGATGTTACAAATGTGTTTCATAATATGGAATAAAAAATGATTAATCGCGAATAATCTATAAATTTTGTAGTTATGTATTGTTATAAATTTAGAGTTTTTTTTGACGAAATCGAAGATTTTGTTAGAGATATTGAAATCTCATCTACCGACAATTTTGAATCTTTTCATCAAATACTATATTCATCTATTGGGTTACAAGGCAATGAACTAGCTTCCTTTTCCATTTGCGACACAAAATGGAACAAACAAAAAGAGATAATGCTCATTGATATGGGAGACGAAGAAACAGAAATAAGTGAACCCGCCATTTATGAAGAAAATGACATTTATACTACAAAATCAAACCTCCCGAAATTTGTGATGAAAGATGCCATCCTAAAAGATTTTATTGATAATCCTCATCAATATATTATTTACGAATACGACTTCATGTATCCTAAAATTTTCTTTATTGAATTGCTAAAAACGTTCAAAGTAGAAAACGCCATAGACTTACCGCGTTGCACCTATAAAGAAAAGGAGTTACCCAAAGAGGAAAAACGAGTACACCATCCTATGCCGGAAGAGTTAAATAAAGACGATTTTGGTAACTTAGATTTTAATGACGAAGACGATGAGTATGATGACGGATTTGATGATGAAGATTTTTTAGACTTAGAAGATTTTGATGAAATTAAAGACCTTTAATAAACCAACTTTAATCGTTATTGCAGGACCAACCGCCGTTGGGAAAACAAAATTTTGTTTAAATCTAGCTAAGAAATACCAAACATCTATTATCTCCGCCGATTCCCGACAGTTTTATCGAGAATTAAAAATTGGCACAGCTGCACCTACGGAGCAAGAACTCCAAACAGTTCCGCACTATTTTATCGCACACCTTTCTATTCACGATTATTACAGTACCTCACGTTTTGAACAAGACGTCCTACAACTTCTTCCCTCTCTTTTTCAGCAAAATCAGGTCGTTATTATGACCGGAGGAAGTGGACTCTATCTGGATACCGTTTGCCATGGCATTGATGAACTCCCCGACCCTGACCCGGAAATTCGTCAATACGTTATCGCTCTTTACGAAAAAAAGGGAATTGAAGAACTCCGAAAACAACTCAGAATTTTAGATTACGACTATTATCAAAAAGTTGACATCGCTAATTACAAAAGATTAATGCGTGCAATCGAAGTCTCCCTGCAAACAGGCATGCCATATTCTAAGTTTTTGCAACAAAAACGCAAAAAAAGAGATTTTGAAATAGAAAAATATTGCCTTGTTCGTCCGCGGGAAATCCTTTTTGAACGTATAAATCGGCGTGTTGATGAAATGATGGAAAATAACTTATTACAAGAAGCTAAACAATTACACCCATATAAAAAATTAAATGCCTTAAACACAGTTGGTTACAAAGAGCTTTTCCAATATATCGAAGGACAAATTACCCTTGAAGAGGCTATCAATAATATCAAAGTTAACACTCGCCGATACGCTAAACGACAATTAAATTGGTTTAAACGAGACCCCAATTATCAATATATTGATCTCGCCGCAAACGAGTTCTAACCTGCCCCCTTTTCGCAAATATAAATCTTTAATTTTCAGGCTGTTATATTTTCATTTTAATATATTTACCGCATAAAAAGGCACAGTCAGGAAAATTATGAAATCTTGCGTATTTATATTTTTTAAATTTTGATTTTTAATTTTAATTAGGGCGTGCCCCCTCGCTACGCTCGGGGTCGGCGCCCGGTTCCAAGTCCGCGGGCACAAGCCGTGGGGTCGCAAGGCGGCAAAAAGAGCTTACAAGCTCGCTTTTTTGCCGCCGCGTCCCCATCGGCTTCCGCCCTTGCGGGCTTTCCACCTAAGCGCCTCACGCAACCGCAAACTCTTCTTTATTCATACTCGTAAAAAATAGTGTATTGATAATAATCATATTCGTCTCCCTCACATCTTACGGTTTTTTTAACCTCCACAGGAAATTTGCCGCTGTATTTGTAATCGTTCGTTGTTACACAACTTTCGGTATAGGTATGGGTGCCTTCATCATCTATTGTAATCTCTTGCCAAGAGCATTTAACTTCTAAGGGATTATTTTTAGAAGCAACCCCAATGTCATGAGCTCTTTCATCATGTCCGAAAATAAAACGATATTTCGGATTGGATTTTTTATCATGTTTGATATAAGTGTGTTTGATTTTCCAAGATCCTCCCTCAGAATCCTCCCCTTCACTTTTTATCTCTTTTAAATTGTCACCGTCATAGGTAAAAATAACTGTTGATTCTCCGATGTAAACACCTTTATTTTTCATATTTGACTTTATTTTTTTCAGACTTTGCGTAAATTCCGCGGGGAAAAAAGGTTCTAATACAGAAGTAACATCGTTTTTCGATTTCTTTTCAAATTCATCATCGTATAAGTAAATTTTTGTTCCCATTTTTGAAATTTTATTATTTTCATGTGTAAACTTCATTATAAGAGCAGTTCGTCCGTCCGGATAAAATCCTTCCATCGAGTCATAATGTCTTCCGTCATATTTAATGTTGAAATAGGTTCCCTCGCTTGTTTCTATTCTTACTAATCTTTTTTTCTCATAAATGAAGCGTTTATACCACGGATCCTCTCTCTCAAAGTGTTCAATTTTAGTTAATAGCTTATCATCCCATGTCCACTCTTCCAGTAAGTCCTTTGTTTCATCTTTTTCGCTGGGCCATTGGATGTAGATTCGTTTTATTTTTTCTTTTGGATTATAGACGCCATCTTTATGGCAAGCCAAAAAGAACAAAGATAAGACTATTGATAAAAGAACTATTTTTCTCATAATTATATAATTTTTAATAATGCCTCCACTTTTGGCTGTCGGCTTCTCCGTTTAAACAAAAACAAAAATACATTTTTTTTATTTTACAAAACTATTTTGTTATTGATTTGAAGGGTAAGTAAAATAACTTTTTCTGCTTTTTTAGCAAGTTTTTCCACTCTATCCCAATTTATCAAAAAATATTTCTATCTTTGTTCGTTTTTTATTCATTGAAAATGAAACGAATAATTTTATTTTTGGGAATTTTATGTTCCTTTTTGGAGGCTCAAGCTCAGCAAGAGCCTGCGAGTACCCCCTCCCCTACTTTCCCACGACATTCATTACAAATCGGCATCGGCGACCCGACACTTATCAGATTAATGTACATAAACCGTTCCGGCTGCCCCTATTACCACCTCATCGACAATGATTGGTTTTCTCCCGATACGTATCGCGGGAAAAAAACAACACTTTTTCCTATTTCATTAAGTTATTCCTACTCCTTAAAAAAGTGGTTAGCTTTGGGGGGCATGACAACTTATAATTGCTATTTTTACAGTGAGTACGAGCGTTCTACCCGCAAGGTGGTCGGGCAATTTGAAAAACATTTTTTTGCATTTATGCCCACGATTCATTTTACATGGTTGAATAAAAAAATAGTTTCACTTTACTCCGGAGGCGCTTTGGGAGTAGCCTTTCTCTACACTTACTCGCGAGGAGAGCATCTATGGGAGGTTGCTCCTGCTTTTCAGTTGACATTCATCGGAATTAGAGTTGGAAAAACATGGTACGGCTTCGGCGAATACGGAGTCGGCGTTAAAGGTTTTTTAGCAACCGGTGTCGGTTATAAATTTTAGAATTTTACAACATGAAAAAAGTTATTTTTTTTATCGCCTTATTGTCTGTTTCCTTTAACAGTTGCTACGTTGAAGAGGCAGACCTCGCCGAAAACCGCACGCAAAAAGGGAAGTTAATATACGACACATGGAGTTTCGCCATGAAAAATACCGTAACCGACTTTATTAATATTGCTTTTCATTTTAACTATTGGCTCGAAGCTCCTGCGGAAGAGAAAAATAGTATCGAAGATAGCCTTTTCTCAAATTATAAAATTAGAAAAGAGAGTGCAGACGTTTGGCAACTTTTAAAAGGTAGTCAAATAAAATATAGAATCTATTGTATTAACCAGTCCCTGAATAATTTAGGTGCGAGATGGAATATTGTCCGATATCCCGATTCATACCCTTATAGTGATCTACCTTATTATAACAGCTACTCATTCACCTCATTTTATTCCGATACTATGGAATTGGCAATCTCTAATCTAACCGGTAGAAAATGGCACGTTTGGATGAATGAAAATACAACGCCAAAAACATTTATCGATTTTACATTCACTACGGATGATATTATCATGCCAATCGGTGTTGACAATGAAAATATGAGTTTAAGCGGAAACGGCACTTTTCGTTTTAATTATTTAGGCTTTAACGGAATTAATGAGGAGGGTGAGGAAGATGACACGAAACGCTACGGTTTTATTGACTTCACTATTGACTCGCCTCTCCACTATCACTCCGGTTCAACGCTATTTCTCTTTTGGAAAAGCGGCAAAGTCTCATTGGAAGCCTACAATCTTTATCAAGACACCATAAAAATTGAAGCAACTTTTCTATTTCCTGAAGCAAATTATAATACCATTCAATTGACATATAACGGTGTTACGGAGAATTATCATTAACCGATTTCTTAAACAATATTAATTAAAACTATTATTTTGAACTATTTTCTTTATCCTCTCGGACTCTTATATGGTTCTATCTTAAAAGTAAGACGTTATTTTTACCAACAAAAATGGCTCAAGTCATATTCTTTTCCTGTTTCCACAATAGGGGTGGGAAATTTAAGAGTGGGGGGCACGGGCAAGACACCTCATATTGAGTTTTTAATTAGAGAATTTGCGAACAACTATACATTGTTAGCCACCTTAAGTCGCGGCTACGGGCGTTCGTCAAAAGGTTATTTATTGGCATCTGCCCTCACGCAAAGCCAACGCACTGCGAGAAACTTGGGCGATGAACCGTTGCAATTTTTTACAAAATTCCCATTTATTGAAGTGGCTGTTTGTGAAGATAGAAAGGCAGGAATCGAAAATATCTTACGCGACCGTCCACAAGTAGATATGATTCTGCTGGATGACGTTTTTCAACATTTGTCCGTTCAACCGGATTGTCAGATTTTATTGACCGAATACGCCGACCCTTACTACGCCGACTTTCCTTTACCGGCCGGAAGATTACGTGAATTTGCCTCCGCCGCTACCGCTGCTGATATCATTATCGTTACAAAAACTCCAAAAACTATTACACAAGAACAACGTGAAGAGATTATTCACGCCATTAAGCCTAATGTAAACCAACAAGTCTTCTTTTCCACTTACATTTATGAAAAACCTAAACCCTGCAACCCCTTAGCAGAACAGGTCAATTTGCTACCGGATACACCTATTATTTTGCTTACAGGCATCGCAAAATCGCAAGCATTAAAGAGAGAAGTTGAAACTCATTTTCATAATGTTAAACATTATCCATTCCCTGACCATTACACTTTTCCAGTAAAAAAAATTCAAGCTATCATTGACGAAAATAAGGATCTTCTTGAAAATGGAGCAGTTTTGTTAACGACAGAAAAGGATACTATGCGACTGATAACAAACGAAATAAAAAAAGTTGTATCTTTGCACCCACTATTTTCACTCCCTATCAGAGTTGAGATTTTATTTAATGAAAAACAATCTTTAATAAAAAATATAAATAGCTATGTTACAAAAAATTAATGAAAGTGCTTCTTTTCTCAAAAGTAAAATAACGATTCAACCTAAAATCGGTATTGTTCTTGGTTCCGGTTTAGGTGCTTTAGTTGATGAAGTAGATATAATGGTTGAGATTCCCTATAAAGACATTCCCAATTTCCCGGTTTCTACTGTGGAAGGGCACCGCGGTTCTTTAATTTTCGGTAAACTAAACGGTGTAGAAGTTATGGTAATGAGTGGTAGATTCCACTATTATGAAGGCTATACGATGAAAGAGGTAACTTTTCCAATTAGAGTCATGAAAGCTATTGGCGTTGAGAAATTAATTCTTTCTAATGCCGCCGGTGGTATGAATCCTACCTTTAAAATCGGAGACGTAATGATTATTAAAGATCATATCAACTTTTTCTTTGATAATCCTTTAATGGGGAAAAATTACGATGAATTAGGTCCTCGTTTTCCCAGTATGAATGAAGTTTATTCTAAAAAGCTGGTAAAATTAGCCCATAAAATTGCTGAGGAACATGGTATTTATGTACAACAAGGTGTTTATCTTGGCGTAAGCGGTCCCTGTTTTGAAACGCCGGCAGAATATCGTGCTTTTTACATTTTAGGTGCTGATACCGTAGGAATGTCAACCGTTCCGGAGGCTATCGCCGCTATACATCAAGGAATGGAAGTATTCGCCATGTCTGTCATTACAGATCTCGGAGTTATCGGTGTGGTTGAGGTTGCTTCGCATGAAGAAGTGCTCGCTGCCGCTCAAAAAGCAGGTCCTAAAATGGTGAAAATAGTATCGGAAATGGTAACAAAAATGTAGTTTTACTCTAAGATAAGCGAAAACTAAACGATACCACTCTTTCTATTCTATCTCTTTTTCTATTCCAGAACTTATATGAATTTAGATTCTTTTAATTGTTTTTTTGGTGAAATCCTTTCTTACATCCTTAATAATAAGAATCTAATTATTGAAATTATAGGAACAATTACCGGACTATTTGTTGTTCTTTTGCAATATAGAGCATCGCATTGGTTTGCAGTCGTAGGAAGTATTAGCTCTGCCCTCTACATTTACATCTTTTATCACTCTAAATTTTATGCAGATGCCGTGGAGAGTATCTATTATCTCGGAGCTAATTTATATGCCCTGTTTTTTTGGTTGTACCTGAAAAAGAAACATCAAAATAAAAATTATGGTGGAATTACAAGGGTCGGCAAAACCGAAGCTCTTATCTTGTTTGCTATCTTTCTTATAGCAATGTTCGCCATTCGTTATATTTTAAAAACATTCACCGATAGTCCGGTCGCAACAGGCGATGCGATGACAACTGCCATGAGTATTGTTGCCATGTGGTTATTAGCAAGAAAAAATATAGAACATTGGCTCGTCTGGACTGCCTTAAATGCTATTTCAACGGGTCTTTATGTTTGGAAAGGACTATACCCAACGACCTTATTATACGGCACTTATACAATTATTTCAATATTAGGATATCTGAAGTGGAAAAAAGAGATGATAAAATTTGAAGTTCATGACTCAATGGCTTAGCATATTAGAAATTTCTGCAACGATAATCGGTGCTATTTATATGTATTTGGAATATAAAGCCAAATATGCTTTATGGTATGTAGGATTAGTCTGGTCTATTCTTTACGTTTATCTTTTTTGGGAACAAGGTATGATTTCATGGGCGATCACTTGGATTTACTATTTTTTTGCCAATGTTTACGGCATTTTTGCTTGGAGAAATGAAAAAGGCGAAACGAATGAGCCTCCTACGCATATTAAAAAATCATGGATTATACCCTTTTTTGTTATCACTGCAATTTTAATGGTGCCGCTATTTTTTCTTGAAGTAATTTATAATCCACACGCAGGAAACATGTGGCTTGTTTTTTCTACCGTCTTCTCCACCGCTATCGGCTTTACGGGCATGTTCTTATTAGCTAAAAAAGTGGTTGAACAGTGGTTCGTATGGATAGTCGTGAATTTTATCTATGTCGTTGTTAATTTATACACCGGTTTTGCAGATAGTAAACCGACACACTATTTCACGGTTCTCCTCTTTGCTACTTATACCGTAATTTCCTTTCTTGGTTATGTCCGTTGGAAAAAAATGGCAGCAGTTGCTGATAAAAATTAACTATTTTTGTCAACATGAAATATCCATTTATTACGCTTCTGGGACCTACGGCTACAGGGAAAACTAAATTTGCTGCGTTGTTAGCAGATACCATTGGTGCAGAAATCATCAGCGCCGATTCACGACAAGTTTATAAAGGAATGGATATCGGTAGCGGAAAAGATATAAAGGATTATACGATTAATGACAAGGTTATCCCTTACCACTTAATCGATATAGCGGAAGCAGGTACGGAGTTCAATGTTTTCCAATACCAACAAGCGGCATATCAAGCAATAGAAAATATTAGAAAGCGAAATAAAAATATCATTCTTTGCGGCGGAAGTGGGATGTATATTGAGGCTTTGCTTAAAGGTTACAAACTTTTTCCGGTTCCGACAAACGATAGCTTGAGGGAACAGTTAAGCAAAAAGTCGTTCGAGGAGTTAACGGCATTATTAGCCCAATTTCGCCCTTTACATAACCAGACGGACACGGAAGATATTTCAAGGCTGTTACGAGCTCTCGAAATTGAATATTACTACAGCGAACACCCCGAGCTATTGAATCGTACACAACCGATAAAAAGCATCATTTTCGGACTAAAAGGCGATAGAGATTTAATACGAAATCGTATTACTGCACGATTAAAGGAGAGATTAGAGAATGGAATGATAGAAGAAGTACAAAAACTTGTAAATGAAGGTGTTAGTCAAATGCAATTAGTACGTTACGGACTGGAATACAAATATATCACCTTATATTTGCAAAATAAAATTGATAAGGAGACGTTATTTTCCAAGCTTAATATCGCCATTCATCAGTTCTCAAAAAGGCAAATGACGTGGTTTAGAAAGATGGAGCGCTCAGGGTTCGTCATTCATTGGTTGGATATTTTATGGAGTAACGAAAAAAAATTACAATTCTGTTTAGAAAAATTATTGTAATTTTGTACAGTTTAAGTAAAAAATTACGTATGAAAAAAATAGTATCATTTTTGACCATTTTATTATTATTAATAGAATGTCCTGTTTTTAGTCAACCTTGTGAGAACAACGTTTTTAAACCGACTCCTCGCTACTTTAAAACAGCTTACTATCCCTACATCAAACGAAATGTATATGAGAATAATAAAACTCGATTTATCATCGCAAAAGAGGGAGATACGTATGCAAAAATCGCAATGGAAATCAATGTCAGCGAGTATGAGTTAAGAGAATTTAACGATGTAACCGATTTTAAACTGGAACCCTGTGAAGGGGAAGCCGTATACTTGCACTATAAACAAAAAAAGAGTAAAGTTCAGTTTCATATTGTCAAGGACGGCGAATCAGTACGAGGGATTTCACAACGCTATGCTATTAAATTAAAAACGTTGTATAAAAACAACATTAAAAAAGGAATTATGCTTCATTTACTACGGCCGGGCGATAGAATTTGTATTACTTGTAAATAATTTAACTCAATCATTGTCTGTTGAATATGCCTTTTCTAAACCAAAAATTTCGTTTTAACAAAAAAGAACTACGCCGTATTATTGTACGCATTCTTTGGTTTGGTGCCACGGCTCTTTCTTTCGCTGTTCTTGTCATATGGATTTCCTTCTACCTCTTTAATTCTCCCCGCGAAAAGATGTTACAGCGTGAAAACAATGAGTTAAAATTAGCATTAAAAGAGGTAAACTCGAAATTAAATTCGATAAATCTGGTTTTAGACGATATTCAAGATAGAGATGATTATGTGTATAGAGCTATCTTTGAAACTGATCCTATTGACCGAGAAGAACGCTATCCTTTTTTACTGGAACAGAGCGAATATGCCGACTTATCGCACGATGAGGCAATAGATCTAATCCGAGCAACAAATAAAAAGACCGACCGGATTATGCTTCGTTTGGCTTTACAATCGCGTTCCCTCGATACCGTAAATCGGTTAGTCATTGAAAAGGAGAAAATGCTACAGTCTATTCCGGCAATTCGTCCCATTAAAAATATGTCGCGTGTAGCTTCCGGATTCGGCATGCGTTACCACCCGATATTAAAAACTCTAAGACGACACGCGGGGATTGATATTTCAGCACCCAGAGGAACGCCTGTCTATGCTACCGCCAACGGAGTCGTAACTTCCGAAAATGCCGGAAGCGGTTATGGTATTAATATCGTTATTAATCACGGCTACTCGTACAAAACCGTCTATGCTCATCTATCAAAAAAAGCGGTTAGAGCGGGGCAGCGCGTCATACGCGGACAACTTATCGGTTATGTGGGAAATACGGGACTTTCAATGGGAGCTCATCTTCACTACGAGGTTCATAAAAATGGAATCCCCGTGAATCCCGTGCACTTCTTCTTTAGCGATATTACGCCCAAAGAGTACGACGAAATACTTGAAACATCGAAAAAAATTAATCAAGCTCTCTCTTAGTTAGAATTTTAATCATGAAACGAAAAAAAACTATCCCGTTAAGCCATATTTGGAAAAAAAGTATTTCCAATTGGAAAACTAAATATCGTTTAGTGATTAAAAATGATTCTACGCATCATGTTAAGTTAACTTTCTTATTAAGTCCGAAAAATATTTTCGTGGTTGTAATCACTTCTGCCGTTATTCTCGTTATGCTCACGGCAATGCTCATTGCCTTCACGCCTTTACGTGTGTACGTTCCCGGTTATACAACGCCCGATGAGTATCGAGAATATAAAAAACTTGCTCTACGAATAGATTCCGTTGATATTCTTTTAAAACAGAATCAACAGTTTATAGATAACGTTTACCTTGTACTTTCCGACCAAATAAAAGCAGAGGAAAAGCAAAAAGAAGCAGTAGAAGAGAGAGAAACAGTTGAAAAAGAGGATTATAAAAAATCAGACGCCGCCATATTAATGGAAGAAGAAGCGGAAAGAATAGCACAACAATATGGTAATGAAAGAATTAACGCTTCTACCATGCCCTTAACTAAACGTGCGGATATAGAAACATTTTTCCCGTTTCCTCCTGCAAAAGGTGTGATTGTCAATAGCTATAGTGTCGCAAATAAACATTTTGGCATAGATATTCGTAATAAAAAGAACAGTTTAATTTATAGCATTGATAAGGGAATTGTAATTTTTTCAGGATATGATGTCCAAAATGGGAATACTATCATTATCCAACATGAAGGGAATATTATTTCAAAATATCAGCATAACAATAGATTAATAAAAAAAGTGGGGGAAAAAGTACAAAAAGGAGAAATTATTGCAACCATGGGAAGTAGCGGCAACGCAGAAGCAGGCAACCATCTCCATTTTGAACTTTGGTATAACGGGTTTCCTATTAATCCTTTAGAATATATAACCATTGATTTATAATCAATAAAACTCATCTTTCTCTAATTAATCATCTAAATTAAGGACAAAAACAGATGAAAAAAACGATTATTTTACATATTGAAACAGCCACAGAAGTTTGTTCTGTCGCTTTATCACAAGGAGATATGTTAATCGCTTTAAAGGAAGAAAATAGAGGTTATTCGCATGCGGAAAAATTAATCACTTTTATACAAACCGTTGTACAAGAATCTTCGCTCACGATGAATGACCTTCATGCTGTTTGTTTAAGTTCCGGACCCGGTTCTTATACCGGTTTACGAATCGGAGCCTCAACGGCAAAAGGACTTTGCTATACATTGAATATTCCTCTTATTTCCATTTCAACCTTAGAAAGTATCGTTTTGGGCATAAAACCGAATTGGGAAGCAAAAAATACTCTCTTCTGCCCTATGATTGACGCCAAAAGAATGGAAGTTTACACCGCCCTTATAACTCAGGAAAACGAGTTTTTGTTGCCGATACAAGCAATGATTATTGATGAAAAATCTTTTAGCAACTATCTTTTAGAGCATCCTATTATTTTTTGCGGAAATGGTGCCGAAAAATGTAAACCTATATTTGAAAACAACAAACATGCCAAATTTGATTTCACCCCTTTGTCGGCAAAAAATCAAATTTTATATGCTCTTGATAAGTATAAGAAAAAACAATTTGAAGATGTTGCCTATTTTGAGCCCTTTTATCTTAAAGAGTACATACCGGGAAAATCAACCGTGAAAGGATTATATTAAATGGAAACTGAGTCATTAGAAGAGAAGAAAAAACTTAACGTCATAGCTATAACCGATTTCACTCGTTACGGCGACGTGGCGGTGCGTTTTGGTGCCGTTTTAGCTAAAATCTTTCAATCTTCTTTGACAATTATTTCAAATTTTAAAAATGATAGGGCAAAAGAACATTCTTCGCAACCGGAGAGCTCTTTTTCTTCCAATTTCAAACAACTTTTAGATGAGCTTTCCAAAACGGAGATTAAAATAGAACTTTTAATAGAACCCTTTAATACGGCTCAACTCCACCAATATGCCGAAGAGACTCAAAGTTTTATTTATGTTATCGGAGTAGCAAACCATCGAAAATTAACCTATTTTAATCGAAAAAGGGCTTTTAAATTTATAAAAACATCGCGGTTGCCTGTTATGGTGGTCGGCGAGGAGATGCCTAACGAAAACACGTTTAAGCATGTAATATTGCCGCTCGATGTAGAGCGAAATTCTAAGGAAAAGGCGATGTGGGCAGCCTATTTCAATCGTTTTTATCAGGCTACAATACATATTCTTTACCCTGTATTTAAAGATGCCTTTTTAAAGGGAAAAGTGCAAAATAATCTCGCTTTTGTTAAGAAATTGTACAAAAATTTGACAATTACCTATCAAGAACATAGCATAAAACCGGCGGTAGATAATATTGATTTATACTCTTTAGAATTTTCACAACAGGTTGGAGCAACGCTCACGGTCATCATGATGACACGCTACAAATCAATGATAGATATTTTATTCGGGGTCAAGGAAAAAAAATTAATTGCCAATACGCGTAATTTTCCTGTGCTATGCCTAAACGAACGAGACGACCTGTACGTTCTATGCACTTAATCGCCGCAGACTTTTAAGTATAATCCTCTCTATTTCCAGCGTTCCAACTCTCCCTAACAAGAAATTATATTTTATTATCAAGTAATTAATTTTATTAATTTTTATTAGGGCGTGCCCCCTCGCTACGCTCGGGGTCGGCGCCCGGTTGCAAGTCCGCGGGCACAAGCCGTGGGGACGCAAAGCGGCAAAAAGAGCTTACAAGCTCGCTTTTTTGCCGCCGCGTCCCCATCGGCTTCCGCCCTTGCGGGCTTTCCACCTAAGCGCCTCACGCATTTTTTATTTATTCTATTACTTTTACACA
>DUOL01000181.1 GCA_012838875.1 Bacteroidales bacterium
CAAAAAAGCGAGCTTGTAAGCTCTTTTTGCCGCCTTGCGTCCCCACGGCTTGTGCCCGCGGACTTGCAACCGGGCGCCGACCCCGAGCGAAGCGAGGGGACACGCCCTAAAAATCATCATCCATAACAATATTATTATTCTCCAATTTTTATCGGATTATTGTCAAACTGCTATGATATTCATGTATTTTGTCAGGATTGCCCCCATAAGTACATTTGTAATATACGGTGTAAAAATATACCCCATCGCTCGCCGGGTTGCCGTTGATATTACCGTCCCAAAACTCCTTTTTGTCATTCGTTTTGAAGACTCTTTTACCCCATCGGTCGTAAATATTTAAGTCATAATAAAAAATATCTTCGGAAGTCTCAATTATGAAAAGGTCATTGACATTATCTCCATTGGGGGTGAAGACATTATAGGCGTAAATATCACAGTAACAAGGAGGTAGCAAAATATGTACATTGAGCTTGTCTCGTAACTCGCAGCCAAAATGATTAGAAACTACTACGCTGTAATCGCCTTCGCCGGTAACCGTAAACGTTTGAGACGTACTATAGTCATGCCATAAATAGTTGTCATAAAGGTTTGTAGCATCTAACTCGAACTCAACAAAATCATCTTCACAAATAACCGTATCGTTTCCAAGATTAAGCGGAGCTAATACTAAAACATTGATTGTCAAAGAGGTATCAAGAACACAATGAGGGTGCATAAAAAACTGCAATTCATATTCCGTTGTTACTGAAGGATTAAAATGATAATTGGAGACTCCGTTCGGCTGAATATCGTTAACCGACATAAAGAGATTTCCATTTTGATAGACATTCATGCTTACAGTTTGAGTATTTCCTACGGAGTACACAATAAATTCGACAGGATCTCCTTGGCAAATAGTGTCGGGATAAGAAAATTGGATATTGGGATAGTCGGGAACGACAACGGTGATTGTGTCGCTTGTCTCACAACCTAAATTGCTCCCTACCGTAACGTAATAGGTTCCTTCGGCAGTAACGGTAAGCGTACTTCCGGAAGAGTTGTCATTCCATAAGTAGTAGTCATATTGATTGGTCGCATCGAGGATAAACGGTTGAAAGATATCACTGCAAATAATGGTATCATTTCCAAGATTAAGCGGTGGCAAGGGCAGAACATATATGGTAAACGTAGCATCTTCGCGACAGTTGTTATTGGTATAAAAAATAATTTGGTAAGTTGTTGTAACTGTGGGCGTTAATAAATGTTGTACATTTTGATTAGCGTCTAACGCTCCTGTAATAATTGTCGTTCCGTTGGTTTGAATACTGTAAACCAATTCTTCATTACTATTAGAATAGAGAAACAAGTTAGCGTCTGTTCCCTCGCAAATGGTATCGGTATATGAAAAGGTAAAATCGGGTTGCGGATAAACTTGTACGTTAAATGTATCGCTGTTCACGCATCCGTTCGCATCGGTATAGGTATATATAACGGGATAAGAAGGTTGATTTCCCGGTATTGTAAATTGATTATTTTGGGTTCCGTTTCCTGAATAGGTTCCACCTGCGGGCGTTCCTCCGGCAAGTTGTATCGTCTGTGTAGCATAACAAAGTCCCATATCAGGGTGAGTAACAGTAGGTTTAAAATCTTGGACTGTGTAGCAAGCCGTAGCGGTACTTCCCATTGCATCGGTAACCACCACACAATATTCTCCGGCGCACAAGCCCACCGCCGTATCGGTCGTTTGATATTGCGGGTCATTCCAACGATAGGTGTACGGAGGCACACCGCCGGACACCGTAACAATCGCTTTTCCATTACAAGTAATTACCGGCGGAGGATTACAAATGGTATTGCAATCGCCGTAAGTTGGGGTAGCTCCGAAATTATAATCCCACGGTCCGCCGTCAGGAGATCTACGATAGCTAACTCCTAATCCGATATTACTTGCTATGTAATTTTTGTAATTAGCCGGAATTTGGTCGTAAGTAGGTAACGTTCCTGTAAAACCGCAATCGCTCATTAATGGGTTACAGGGGCTACAGGAGGTGCAAGAATTACTCTGTGTTGCCCATGAGATGCCATCTTGGGGAACTCCGTTTTGGTCATAAAAGGCAAACCAACCGCCTGCATTCGGGAACCACAAACGGCTACCGCCCCCTAAACAAACCCTCGAATTTACAACAATTTCAACTGTTTTCCCTCCATTTTGCACTAAGAGTGCCGGCGGTACAGGAGGTGCTAACGGACCTCGAACAACGGCAAACCCTTGTGCGGGCACAATCGTTCCCGGAGGAATAGAAAAACCGCCTCCGTATGTCCCACCGTCATTCGTATTATTCCCTAAAAAATAACATGAAATATCAACCGGTTCGCACTGATTAGGATTGTACAACTCTATCCACTCCCCTTCATTATCTCCAACGGAAAAACCGGGACCAGTCCCATAAATTGATCCGTCATTATTCATAGGACTTAACATCACTTCGTTGATTAATATCGAAGGACCGACATAACTACAACCGTCTCCACTACAAACAGTATTAACAACTCCGCTTGTTTGCAACCTGATTTGAGCGTTTGTGATAAAAGGAACTAAAGAAAATATAAAGAAAATTAATATTTTTTTCATTTTTTACTTTTATTTTTACAAAAATAGAAATATTTTAAACAAGGACAGACTTTTAGCTACTTTTAATATCAAAAAAATAAAAATCCGGTGTAATGAAGCCGCTAACTACTGCTATATATTTTTGTTAAAATATTAAAAAGAACTATATACTAAGTTATAACTGTGGAAGTAATTCATAAAGCAATTGCAATAAAACAGGCGAGGCTTTTGTGGCAGCTTGTAAGACTTCTTCATGTGATACATCTTCGTTCATGCCAATAACGGCTAAATCTGTAATAACGGACATTGCAAAAACTTCCATTTTAAGAGATTTGGCAACAATATTTTCAGGAACTGTGGACATTCCGACAGCATCGGCACCCAAAATAAAAAATGCTTTACTTTCCGATGGCGTTCCGTAATAGGGACCAGAGAGCCCTGTATAGACTCCTTTTTGAAGATTAAATCCTTTTTGTTCGGCAATTTTGGAAGCGAGAGAAATAATTCGCTTAGAATAAGGCTCGTCCATACTTACAAAACGTGAATTAGACTCTTCTTCAATCTTTCCTATCAAAGGATTATTTCCCATAAAGTTGAGATGATCTTTAATTAACATCACATCACCGACTTTAAACGTTGGATTTAAGCCTCCTGCGGCATTGGACAAGATGAGTTTATTAACTCCGAGTGAGTGGAGGAGGCGGATTGGAAAAGTCATCATTTGCATAGAATAACCTTCATAATAATGTATTCTCCCATTTAAGATTAGAACCTCAACTCCATTATAAATTGCGTGAATAAGAGTTCCTTTATGCCCATGTACGGAAGATTTAAGGAAATGTGGTATTTCCGAATATTCAATTTCTTCTAACTTAGTAACATGTTCAATCAATTGCCCCAGCCCCGAACCGAGAATGATAGCAATTTTGGGTATCTTTTTAATTCGCTTTTTTAGAAAGTCCGAACTTTCCTTAATTTTTGTTTGCCACATTATAATGATTTATTCCAAAACTTTTCTAACCGAGTCAATAACCGTTCCATCAACCCATTTAATAATAGCAACCGTATCTTCGTCTTTAGCACTAATCGGAGCTTTATTCGGCACGCCGCATATAGCATCCACTTCTTCTTTTAATTCTTGCATAGTAACGATTGGCAGGGAAGTCCCTCGCATTTTATCAAGTAAATCGGTACGTAACGGATTAATAGCGATTCCTCGTTCGGTAACGACAACATCTATCAGTTCGCCCGGTCCGCAAAGAGTAGTGATATTGTCAACAATAACAGGAATGCGGTCGCGGAAAAGAGGAACAGGAATAATGGTACATTTAGCATGCAAACAATTTTGCCAGCCGCCGATACCGTGCAGCAACAACCCGTCTGAGTGGGTAACTACATTTCCGTTAAATTGTGTATCCAGTTCCGTAGCACCAAGTATCACAATGTCTGTCATACTTGTATAATTCCCTTTACTATGATAATTATAGGCTTGAAATACGGAAAGGTCTATATGGTTAATATTTCTTTTTATTGAGCTAACTGCCTCTAAGTCAAAAACTTGTGCATCGAGTATATAATCAAGAACTCCTTCTTCCAACATTTTCACCAAATATTGTGTTGTGCCGCCGAAGCCAAAGCGTGCTTTTTGACCTGTTTTCTTCAACTGTTCGTGAAAATGCAATCCCACGGACAAAGAGGTTCCTCCTGCTCCCGTCTGAATACCCACGCCATCTTTTAATAATCCTGCCTCAACACAAAATTGGGCTGTCCATTCAGCTAATAGTAATCTGTCGGGTGACTTTGTTACTTGCGTCGTACCGGAAACTATTTTTTCAGGAATTCCGATTTTATCAACTACCACGACATAATCCACATAGTTGCCTTGTATTTGAAACGGCATGCACGGGAAGGGTACTAAATTATCGGTAACAACGATTACTTTATCGGCATAATACATATCTGCCAACGAATATCCCAGAACACCGCACGCAGAATCTCCTTCGGCACCTGTCGCATTTCCGAAGGCGTCTGCTGAAGGAGCGGCAATAACAGCGATATCTATTTTGAGTTCTCCGTCTTGAATAGCTTGCACACGTCCACCGTGCGAGCGAAGGACGGCGCACCCTTTCATGCCGCCATAGGAAGTAAAACGTCCTAAGTCCCCATTCATTGAGCCTTCAATATGATGAATCGTCCCATTTTGCAAATGCTCAATTAACGGCTCGTTACAAGGGAAAGAGGCTGACGGCGCCCACACCAAATCTTTAACATTAAGCTGATGTGCGATTTCAAAAATTGTATTATTAACCAAATCTCCGTCACGGAGATGATGATGTGTCCCAATCGTCATGCCGTCTTTCAGTCCGCACCTTTTAAAGGCTTCTGCAAGCGAAGAAACGACCTTATTTCCATCATCCGGATAATCTATACATGTAGGAATCGGCGGTGCATATTTTCTACCGGTAGGGCGGTGCTGTCGTAATCCTTTATAAGGAATCACCGGTTGTCCATTAACTATTGTCGGCACACGTCTACCGATAGCATTAACAACAAAATTTTCACATTTCATAGTCATATTCAATTTTTCTTGCAAAATTATAGTTTTATTTTGAATTTAGCAATGAAACCTTATAAAATAATTGCTTTAATCTACTTTTAATGACAAGGAGTTCGACAACTTCTTGTTTTTCTATTTTTAGTATTTTTGCAAAAAAATCAGCTTTATGAATCAATACAAAAAAAAAGAAGAAAAAGTTCGTCCTAAACGTAGCTTTAACAAAGATGGAGAGTCTTATGAAAAGAGTGAAAAGGCTGAAAATTTCACAAAGAAAAAAAACAGTTCTGACATAGATAAGCCGAAAAGAAGAAAATATAATTCACCTGACAGGGAGAAGACCGATAGGAAAAAAGGAGACGCGAAGTACGATAAACCTAAAAGAAAACCTATATCTTTTGAAAAAGATAAAAAAGATAAGATTTCTAAAAAGCCTGAAAAGGCTAACACCCCAAAAAGGAGAGATATCACAAAAGAGTCTGAGATTTTGACTGAAATTGTTGAACGCCGCATCTCAGAAGGGCGCCAAGCCCCGCGTAAACAGAAAGTATTATCGTTGGAGTACGAAGAGCAGTATGGTCCTATACGATTAAATAAATATATTGCCAATGCAGGAATCTGTTCTCGAAGAGACGCCGATATTTTGATTGAAACGGGTGCTATTATGGTAAACGGCGTCATCGTTACGGAATTAGGAACAAAAGTGATGCCGACCGATGAGGTTCGCTACGGAGATAAAATTTTACAACGCGAAAAACCGGTCTATCTTCTGTTAAACAAACCGAAAGATTATATTACAACGATGGATGACGAACGTGATAGAAAACATGTTCTTCAGCTTATTAAAGGGGCTTGTAAAGAAAGAATTTATCCCGTTGGAAGACTCGACAAAAACACGACAGGGGTTCTTCTTTTTACTAACGACGGTGAAATGGCTAAGAAACTTACACACCCCAAACATAATATTAGAAAAATATATCATGTAGTATTAAATAAAAATCTCTCATTGAAAGATTTTAATGCGATTCGTGAAGGAATTGAATTAGACGACGGCGTGTTAATCCCTGACGAATTAGAATATATTGACAATTCTAAAAAAGAGATTGGTATAACAATTCATTCCGGGAAAAATAGAATTGTTAGACGCATTTTTGAAAGTTTAAACTATGAGATTGTTAAACTTGACCGCGTGGTTTTTGCAAACCTAACTAAAAAGGACACTCCACGCGGGGAGTGGCGTTTCCTTACTAAAGCCGAAATTAATATTTTAAAGATGTTATAATGTAGTAATCCTTGCTTAGTTTCAAAAAAAATAAATAATGAAAAAAAAACTTTTGATTATATTACTCTTCGCAACCAATGTTTTATTATGGGGACAAGATACCATAAAAACTTACTGGAGTAATGAAAAGCTAATGTCTATCGGTGTTGTGATTAATGAAAAAGAAGAAGGAAAATGGACTTTTTTTCATAAAAACGGGGTAAAATGGAGTGAAGGGACATATCGAAAAGGAGAAAAAATCGGACCTTGGAAAATGTGGTACGATAATGGAGCAATCAGTCAAGACTATTACGCTGACAACGGACCTTTTAAAAGTTACTATTTGTCGGGAAGAGTTGAAAGTATAGGTGCATTCAAAAATGGGAAAAGAGATGGTGAATGGATTTTTTATCACCCAAACGGACAACTATTTAAAAAATGCATCTATATTAACGATAGCATAAACGGCTTTGTTACAGAATATTATGACAATGGAGCTAAGCATTTTGAAGGTAGCTATAGATTGGGAAAATTGCATGGTTATGCGTATTGGTGGAAAAAGAATGGGGATTTAGAAATGGAAGGAAAGTCTATTAATGACTTGCAAGATAGCACATGGATATTTTACAATGACCACAATGTTGTAGGCAGTCGTGGAGATTTTAAATCAGGATTGCAAACGGGCTACTGGGAATATTTTTATGAAAACGGTGCTAAATGGAAAGCAGGACATTTTAGAAACGGTGAACGAAGCGGAATTTGGGTAGCTTGGTACGAAAACGGAGTAAAGCAACGCGAAGGAGCTTTTCTATTCGATAAGGAAGATGGAGAGTGGAAACAATACTATCCTGACGGGCACCTTCAAACGATAGGCTATTTTAAGGCAGGGCGTATGAACGGTTTGTGGAAAGGCTGGTACGAAAATGGGAATTTGAAATATAAAGCCTATTATGCTGCAGGAAGAAAAGACGGTAGTTATCTTTATTGGTATGAAAACGGCACGCAAAAAACAATAGGTGCCTATGCTAACGACTTAAAACATGGAAATTGGAAAGAGTTCATGCAAAATGGAAAACCGTTTGAAATAGGTAAATATATCTGGGGGAAGAAGAACGGAAAATGGTCGTTTTATAATGAACGAGGTAATAAAATCCGTGAACAAAATTTTAAAAACGACGTTGCGGAAGGAAAATTCACTGAATTTTACGCTTCGGGTAAAAAGCAGGTTGAAGGAAGTTATCGGAATCGCTTAAAAGATGGCACTTGGAGTTACTGGGACAGAAACGGAAAACTGCTCTATCAGGTTGTTTTTAAAAATGGCAAAGAGATAAAAACCAATAAAAAACTTCCCGAAAATCAAGGAAAACCTTTTTAACGGGAAGTCTTACTCAATTAGTGAGAGTTATTTTTATTCTACAATAAATTTGCGAATTGTTTTTCCTGTATTTGTTTCAATACGTAAGAAATAAAATCCTTTAGAAAGATTACTTACAGCAAATTGATGTTTTAAGTTCCCGCCTTGATGGTTTACTTGTTCCGTATAAATCAATTTACCGGTTAAATCTACAATATTAAACGTAATATTTTCCGGGTTTTCTGTAGAAAACTCAACATTTACAACGTTTGTTGCCGGATTAGGATAGATTGAAAGGTCGTTTAATCCGCTATTTTCATCTATTTCCGTTGTTCCGCCATATTTAAGAACAAACCCTTCACCTTCTTGCCAGTTATCTGTTTTAAATTCAACTTTAATATCTAAGAAGTTACAAGTAAACGGACCGGATGGGATATTATTAATATCGAAGCGTTTAAACAAAACCGGGTTTGTTCCTGTCATATCGAAAACATCAACAAAATCGCCTGCTTTGAGGTCAAATTTCGTAAATGCGAATGTTAATTTAGTCAAACCATATGAAGCGCTTGGTTTAACTCTCCATGAACAACCTGATTCTGCTCTATAATTTCCTGCACCGTCACTAAGTGTTCCTTCATCAACATTAAGGAAAGAACCTGTTTGTGGAGTACATGCAGGAGCTGAGGCAAGGTTTGCATTATAATAGATAACAAAACCGTTATCCGTATTTTGATTATCGGAGGTGAAGACTACTAGAACACTATCGCAATATAGTGTAAAAGAAGAGGGTAATGCCATGCCATCCGGGAAAAGTCCTGGATTATTATAATCGTCTGTTGCACCTGTGCTTAAATAGTGTCCCGAAATAGGTCCTTGTAGTAAAGCATTCGTTCTTGCATTGTAAAAACGAACCACGTCTTTATTCATTTCCGTTTTAAATTTCGCATATCTAAAGGTATACGATGTTGCTTTCGGAGTTGCGATTACCCAGCGCTGTTCACAATTATTTTTATAAGACAGATGTCCGGGTCCATCGGTAATTACACCAAATGAGGCAGTATTTCTTGTAAAGCTTGTATCCGGTTTTACATGGTTTGTATCTTTGGGGATTAGTTTAAAGATTGCTTTTTCTGCGGTATTAAAAGAGGTTAAACCGCCGCCTGACGGGTCAACAATAAAATTAAGTTGATAATATCCGTTTCCGAAGCCACCCCATCCCCAATTCATATGAAATAAATTTTGAGCATCGTAACCGTCAAGTATCCATGCATGTCCGGCAGCACCTTCGGCAGTGGTAGCCGAATAGTAAATAGGACGCAACTTATTTAATTCCGTTTTAAGAGTATCTCCCCATTTTGTGTAATTAGCATTATTTCCAAGTAAAATAGCTTCTGCGTCTACGATATGCACTCTTTCATCAAAATTCCAATTATTTCTAAACGCACGGACTGCATTTTCTCCGTTTCCACTTGTTCCATTAGGCATACCCGGATCTGCAGGGTCGTATCCGTAGCCATAAGTTATTAATGCCGACACTCCGCAATGGTATATCAATTTAGCTAATTCGCCGTTATAATTATTAGGTTGATCCGTTATAGCATCATAATTATAAGTTTGCTTAGAAAAATCAACGGTCTGACGCGGATAAACGGGAACTCCGTCCTGATAGGTAGGATAATAAGAAACACCACCCACACCTTTGGTCGGATAACGATAATAATCACGTAACACTGCCATCGTCAATGCCACACAACCAACTACGGAACGTTGATCATTAATAGCTATCGTGGGATCAAACGGACAATAGGTATTATAAAAAACATCTTGATTCCAACGAGTCGTAATCAATGGGTCCAAATAAGGATTACGAGTTACAATAGGCGTAAAATCTTCACTTAAATAACGATTCCAATCTTCGATATTTTTACTAAACGCTCTTGCACGACGCTGTTTCACATCAATTATCTGTTTTTTATATTTTTCAATATAAAATTCAGAAGCGGGATTTGGTTTATAAACTCCTTCTAAAGAATAAGCTAATACCGGTGCTGCTTGATTCGTTGCCGAAATCATAATAAAACCAACATCCTTAATATTAAAGCGATAGAATATTGGTTCTCCGTTTTCATCCGTTTCAGTGTATTGCAACGTAAAATCCTCCATCTGAATACGAATATCCTGATTTACGTATCTTTCATGAATGAAATTTTTAGCTACTCTTTGTGCCTGCTCAACAGAAATATTCATAGAAAATCCGAAAGCAAACGTTACCAATAAAAAAACTAATGTTATTGTTTTTTTCATAAGTGCATTATTTATTTTATAATTATACTAATTTTGCTAAAACGAACTACAAAAATACAAAAAAAATAAAATGAATAAACATTGATAGTGAAAATTATATTCTTTTCATCAACCTTTATGATAATCAAAGGTTTATAATTAAAAATTGTCAATCATTATAGTTTGATGTCTTTTTTAAAAAGAGTTTCCTCATTATCTATTTCTATTTTTAATGTAATTTTGCACTTAAATTAAAAATAGTATTGTGTATGATTTCTAAAAAAATATTCTTGATTCCGGTTCGCCTGCTCATTGGCTTAATGTTTTTAACAACTGCTATTCTTAAACTTATTTCTATTGACCAATTTGAAATTTATATTTATAGTTTCAACATCTTTTCTTTTGGCTTCACTGCAATCGTAGCACGCCTACTCATCTTCTTAGAGTTTCTACTCGGTAGTTTTCTGATTTTCAAAATTCAATATAAAAAAATATGGTGGCTGACTCTATTAATCATGATAGGCTTCACTCTATTTCTAATTTATGTTGCACTATTTCGTAACGATACAAATTGCCATTGCTTTGGAGAATTTATTGAGCTAAATCCTACCCATTCTATCATTAAAAATTTAATTACAATACTCCTTCTTTTCATAGTAAAAAATGAAACAGAGAATGATTATAAAGGTAAAAAAATCTTTTTATGGGGAATCCCTGCTCTCTCATTTTTAGTTACTTTCATTATTTTCCCTCCGGATTCGCTTTATAACCAATTTCGTTCGGAACAAAATAATTTTGATACTGAATTTTTTAAAAAATTACCTGCTGACACCTCTCTCTATTCCGTCATTAACAATATTGAATACTTAAATGAAAATGACACCGTCATTTTTAGCGACAAAAAAGAAATCGTACAACTAGATAGTGGAAAATATATCATGGTTTTTATGACTTCCGGGTGTAAATATTGCAAAATCAGTCTTACAAAACTAAACTCAATTTTTGAAAAACATAATCTTAATAACGACCGTTGTATAATTTGGATATGGGGGCGTGATACTTCCTCAATTTCAAGATTTATAAAAACAACCGGGGGATTATCTTTTAAATACAATATTATTGACCCCTATGCCGCTATTGACCTTGTTTTCGGTCATTTTCCCACATTTGTCATCATAGATAACAATAAAGTTGTGAAAGTCCTTGATTATCGGGGGTTATCCGAAAATGAATTAAAAGAATATTTTGCCCAATGAAAGCAATAGAAATAATGTCTCCCGTTGGCTCTTACGAGTCTTTAGCGGCGGCTATTCAAGCCGGTTCGTCTGCGGTCTATTTTGGTGTTGGCAGTTTGAACATGCGTTCACGCTCCGCCGTCAATTTCACGACAGAAGATTTACAAGAAATTGTCAATATTTGTAACGACCATCACGTTCGCTCATACCTCACCGTCAATAGCGTTATTTATGATGAAGAGATTGATGAGATGCAATCTTTACTAAACATGGCAAAAGAATATGGCGTTTCCGCGATTATTGCTTCCGATTGGTCGGTGATTCGCTATGCCGCCTCTATCGGGTTAGAGATACATATTTCTACGCAATGCAATGTTACCAATATTGAAGCAGTTCGCTTTTACGCACAATATGCCGAGGTAATTGTGTTGGCGCGTGAGAATAATTTGCAACAAGTCTATCAAATAACGGAAGCTATTCGCAAGGAAAATATTTGCGGTCCGAGCGGGAATCTTGTACAAATTGAAATGTTTGTACATGGTGCGCTGTGTATGGCTATTTCCGGAAAGTGCTATTTAAGTTTGGATAACTTAAACTATTCCGCCAATCGCGGAGCTTGTCTCCAACCGTGCCGTCGTTCATATATTGTTAAAGACGAAGAGAGTGATTTGGAACTAAAAATTGACAATAAGTATATAATGTCTCCCAAAGACCTCTGTACTATTGGTTTTCTGGACAAAATTTTAAAAGCGGGAGTTACGGTTCTTAAAATTGAAGGTCGTGGTCGCTCGGCAGAATACGTAAAAATTGTTACCGAGTGTTACCACGAAGCAGTAGTAGCTATTCAAAACGGCACGTACTCACAGGAGAAAATTGAGAAGTGGACAACCCGCCTTCGAAGTGTCTACAATCGCGACTTTTGGGACGGCTACTATTTAGGACGTAAAATAGGCGAATGGGCAAACCGTTACGGCTCACAAGCCGTACGCACAAAAATATATGTTGGGAAAGTAACAAACTACTTTTCTAAATTGGGAGTCGCCGAAATACAAATGGAAGCTTACGACGTAAATATTGGTGACCGACTACTATTTATCGGCACTACAACCGGCGTTTATGAAACAGACATTAAAGAAATACGTGTGGATTTAAAACCTGTTCCGCAAGCAACAAAAGGGGAAACTTTTTCTATACAAACCGAAACGTTGGTTCGTAGAAGTGATAAAGTTTACAAATGGATAGAACGAAATGAAGATTTTTAAGAGTATGAAATAATAAAATTATTATTTCGTTTCTCAATCAAGAATCGTTTAAGATTTTTTTTAATGAATTTGTATATATTTGCAATTTACATTATTTAAAAATGAAAAATTTGAATACAAACTACTATTGTGTTATCATGGCAGGCGGATCCGGCACACGTTTTTGGCCCATGAGTAAAAGTACAAAGCCGAAACAGTTTATTGACATTTTAGGCGAAGGAAAAACTTTAATTCAAAAAACGTATAATCGTTTTTTGAATATTTGTCCCCAAAAAAACATTTTTATAGTCGGCAATGCTAACCATTATAATTTAATAAAGCAACAACTTCCGGAATTAAGTGACAGTCAGATTATTTTAGAACCTACACGTCGAAATACGGCACCCTGCATAGCATACGCCACCTATAAAATAAAACAACAAAATCCTAATGCTGTTGTAGTTGTTGCTCCATCGGACCATCGGATTCTTAACGAGAAAGTTTTCACCGAAGTAATTCTCTCCGGCTTAGAAGCCGTCTCAACGCAAGATTGGCTCCTGACAATTGGCATTCGCCCCTCTTATCCCAATACGGGTTACGGTTATATTCAATATGATTTCGAAGAACAACCATACCCAACAAATAATTCTATTTTTCCGGTTAAGACCTTCACCGAAAAACCGGAACTTCAAATGGCAAAAAAATTCATTGAGTGTGGCGACTTTCTATGGAATGCCGGTGTCTTTATGTGGTCATTGAAAACGATTCAACATGCATTCCACATGTATCTACCCGAAATAGACCAACTTTTTGCTCAGGGTGAACAATTTTATAATACTCCTAAAGAAAAGAATTTTATTAAAAAAATATACGGAATTTGTAAAAATATCTCTATCGACTACGGCATCCTCGAAAAAGCAGATAACGTTTTTGTTTATGCCGCCGATTTCGGATGGTCTGATATCGGTACTTGGGGAGCATTACACGAAATAAGAACAAAAGATGAAAATCAAAATTCCATTATAGGGAAAAAAGTTAAAACCTACAATACAAAACGCTCCATCATTCACGTGCCAAAAGATAAAATTGTTGTCATTCAAGGGCTTGAGGACTATATTGTCGTTGAAAATGATAATATTTTATTGATTTGCAAAAAAGAAGATGAACAACAAATTCGACAGTATGTTAATGATGTACAAATAGATTTTGGTGAAAAATACATTTAATTTATAATTTTTAAAATCCGTTTTTATGAAAAAAATTTTTCTTATTTCCGTATTGGCACTATTTATCGGAAAGATAGGTGCCATGACACCGCCTGATGAAGGTATGTGGCTCCCAATGTTTGTCAAAGAGTATAATTATGCTGAGATGCAGCAATTAGGGCTAAAGTTGACACCTGAACAGCTGTATGATATTAATCATTCATCTCTCAAAGATGCTATTGTTCAACTTGGGAACTTTTGCACGGGAGAAATCATCTCCTCTGACGGACTTATGCTGACAAACCATCACTGCGGCTATGCAAGCATCGCTGAGCATTCAAGTGAAGAGCATGATTATTTAAAGTATGGTTTTTGGGCAAAAACTAATGAAGAAGAACTGCCGAACGAAGGATTAACAGCTACTTTCTTAGTACGTATGGAAGACGTTACCGACACCGTCTTAGCTGATGTAACAAGTAGTGATAAGAAAGATGAGCGGCAAACAAAGATTGATAAAGCTATTAAAAAACTTGTTTCCGAAAATTCTGAAAATGGGAAATATCAAGTCGTTGTTAAACCGTTTTTTGAAGGAAATGAATATTACATGTTTGTTTATAGTGTGTATAAAGATGTGCGTTTAGTCGGTGCTCCACCAAGCTCAATCGGTAAATTTGGAGACGAGACGGACAATTGGGTATGGCCCAGACATACGGGTGATTTTTCACTATTTCGTATTTACACGGATAAAGACGGAAATCCGGCAGAATATTCCCCGTCTAATATTCCTTTAAAGCCTAAACATGTACTGCCAATTAGTCTTAAAGGTGTGCAAGCTGACGACTTTGCTATGATTTGGGGATTCCCCGGAACAACAGACCGCTTTATGACTTCCTACGAAATTAGAAATATGCTCGAAGTAGATAATGCGGCTTTCATCAAAGCTTTTGATATTATTCTGCCCGTTATCAGAGAAGAGATGAACGCACGAGACGCCGTTAGAATTGCATATACCTCCGACTATGCATCAATGGCAAATACTTGGAAAAATAAAAAAGGCGAAACGGCAAGTCTTATTAAATTAAAAGTAGCGGAAAAGAAAGAGAAAGAAGAAGCAGAACTGTTAAAATGGATTAATAGCGACCCCCAAAGAGTTGAACTCTATGGCAACCCATTCCAATCTATTCAAAAAACATGTGAGGAAAATAATAAAGATGCCTTGACCTGCTTTTACTATATTAATTTAGCATTGATGAACTCCAAAATGCTCTTTACTCCCCATTTCCTTAACGGATTAAAACCTTATGAGAAAGAAAAATCATTTTCTCAAGATAAGAAAGAGCGACTACTTGCTACGTATCGTGAAAATATGGAAGGCACCGATTTAATTACCGAAGGTAAAATTATTGCGGCTACGCTCGAATTGATGGCAACGCTCCCTTCAGAATATCAACCGGTAATTTTCTCCCATATTGAAAAAAAATATAAAGGAAATTTTGAAGCTTTTGCTCAAGACGCTATCAAAAAATCAATTGTTGCTACTGAAGAAAATTTGGAGAAATATTTACAAAAACCGTCTGCTAAAATTTATGACAACGACCCTATAATTCAATATTATTCTTCTATGATAACTCTTATTTTCCTTACACAACATGAATATTTCAATTTTACTAAGAAATTGGAAACCCCTCGTCGTAAATATCTTGCAGCCATGAAAGAGATGAAAAATGACACCCCTCTTTACCCTGACGCAAACTCGACAATGCGTTTTACTTACGGCACCGTTATTGGATATTATCCTGTTGACGGCGTATTTTACAACTACTATACCACTGCAAAAGGTGTATTAGAGAAAGAAATACCGGGCGACCACGAATTTGACGTACCCGCAAAATTAAAAGAACTGATTTTAAACAAAGATTTCGGCAGATATGCTATGCCGGACGGAACACTCCCCGTCTGCTTCCTAACGAACAACGATATTACAGGCGGAAATTCAGGTAGCCCCGTGCTTAACGGAAAAGGCGAACTTATCGGCTGTGCCTTCGACGGAAATATTGAAGCGCTTAGCAGTAATATCGCCTTCGACCCTGACCTACAACGCTGTATTAATGTTGATATTCGTTACGTGCTTTTTGTTATTGATAAATTTGCTAATGCTCAACGACTTATCGACGAAATGATTATTGTCGAATAATTTGAGATATAATAATATAAATGCTCAATGCGGAAATTTTTGCCGACCACTTTACAAAACTGCTAAAAGATTTTAAAACTAAAAAATATCTTTTAGCAGTCAGCGGCGGCTTAGATTCTTCGGTTTTAGCCTATCTATTTCATCAAATAAATCTCTCTTTTGACGTAGCTCATTGTAATTTTCATTTACGTGGAGTGGAATCGAATTTGGATATGGAATTTGTTAAATCCATTCCTTATTTGTCGAATAGTAAAATATTTATCAAAGAATTTGACACTTTTGCAGAGCAAAAAGATTCTAAACGTTCTATCGAAATGGTGGCTCGAGAACTACGTTATCAATGGTTTGAAGAGTTGGCACACGATTACGATTACATTGTTACAGCGCATCATGCGGACGATAATGCTGAAACTTTATTACTAAATTTAACGCGGGGAACAGGCTTAAAGGGATTGACGGCAATTCCGACATTTAATAATAAAATTATACGCCCGTTGCTACCTTTCACCGCCGAAGAGATTAAAAATTTTGCAACAGAAAATCAAATTCCTTTCCGTACCGACCAAACCAATTTTTCTACTCAATTTCATAGAAACAAAATTCGACATCAAATTATCCCTGTTTTAAAAACAATAAATCCGAAAGTTATTGATACTTTTTCTCAAAATATAGAGATTTTTAAATCGCAATATGACTTTTTTTCAGATTCCATTAATCCGTTAAAAAAGGCATATTTAGAACAAAAAAATAAAAAATACCATATTTCCATTGATAAACTCTTACTTGAAAAACATGGGAGGTTGATTCTTTACGAAATTCTTACCGATTTCAACTTTAACAGCACGGTTATTTACAATATTTTCAATCGTTTAGGGACACAATCCGGGAAATATTTCTATTCGCCGACTCATCAATTGTTAAAAAACAGAAAGGAACTAATTATTTCAGAGAAAAAGGAAGAAAAAGCGATAAATATTATCATAAATGACATAAAAGAGTTGAAAAATTACGGTTTTTCGGTAGAATTGTACAAAAATAGTTCTAAAATTACATTTTCTGACGATAAGAAAACAATATATATTGACAAAGATAAATTGGTTTTTCCGCTTTATATAAGAAAATGGCAGGCTGGCGACTATTTTCATCCGTACGGTCTTAGCGGCAAAAAGAAATTGAGCGATTTTTTTACTGACAATAAGATTAATCGCTTGAAAAAGAAAGAGATACCTATTTTATGGAGTCGTGATAAAATTGTTTGGATTGTGGGTTTTGCTGCCGATCATCGTTTTGCTATTGAGTCCAAAAAGACAAAGGAGTATTACGTAATAAGGCAAATCTGCGAAAATAGCGAGTTTCTCAGCTAATTTCTTTCATTTTTAGGTAATGTCTCAAAAAGTGTATAAAACTCAAAGTTTAATATTTCTGCACCAGCAACTTGGTTGCGTGAGGCGCTTAGGTGGAAAGCCCGCAAGGGCGGAAGCCGCTGGGGACGCGGCGGCAAAAAA
>DUOL01000182.1 GCA_012838875.1 Bacteroidales bacterium
ACTTGGAAGTAAACAAGGAGATACTATACTTGACCCATTTGCCGGAAGTGGAACGACCGGTGTTGTAGCAAAACGATTACAACGCCATTTTATCGGTTTTGAAATTAACCCTGACTATTTTAAAATTGCACTTAATAGGATAAATGATGAAAAAACAGAGAACAAAGTTGTTTACTCTGAAAAGTTGTTAAAACAAAGTGAGCAACTAAATCTATTTTTGGAAGAAAAAGCAAATGAATATAAGGCTAAATGCTTTGAAGATAAAGTTAAACCCGAACCATAAAAAATCAATTTTTCCCTATTTCTGTCCTACGTAAAACTTCACACTTAAAATTCGATGAGATGAAAAAAGTTATAGATACTGAAAGAGTACCCATAAAACTGTGGCTTGACGATGTTGAAGAGAACACCCTTTATCAGGCACGAAATTTAGCTAATTTACCTTTTGTTTTCAAACATGTTTGTCTTATGCCGGACGCACACACAGGGTACGGAATGCCTATCGGAGGGGTGATGGCGACCGATGGTGTGATTGTACCCAATGCCGTGGGAGTGGACATCGGTTGCGGAATGTGTGCCGTGAAGACCGATTTGAAGTTTACACCGTCATTTCAAAAAAAGCTAAAGAATATTTTGGGCGATATTAGAGTGCGAATACCGGTAGGATTTGACCACCACGATAAGGCTCAAGATGAAGCGTTAATGCCTCAAAACTACGATTTTGAATATATGCCGGTTGTGGAAAAGGAGTATAAATCGGCGTTAAAGCAACTCGGGACATTGGGCGGAGGAAATCACTTTATTGAGATTCAAAAAGATAAAGAGAATGTGATTTGGGTCATGATACACTCGGGCAGTAGGAATATAGGCAAGCAGGTTGCAGACCATTATAACAAGATAGCAAAAAATCTAAACAATCTTTGGTATTCAGCGGTAAATCCTAAGGCTGACCTTGCTTTTTTACCTTTTAAGACCGGAGAGGCATACAGCTATTATAATGAAATGAAATATTGTATCGATTTTGCTCTTGCCAACCGTAAATTGATGTTGACAAGAGTGCAAGAGGTACTTGTAGATTTTTATCCAAAGATAGATTTCGGGGAAATTATAAACATTGCTCACAACTACGCCAAATGGGAAAATCACTTCGGCAAGGATGTGGTGGTGCATCGTAAGGGGGCAACCTCAGCACATAAGGGTGAGCTTGGGATAATCCCCGGCTCACAAGGGACAAAGTCGTATATTGTGGAGGGCTTGGGGAATCCTGAGAGTTTCTCAAGCTGTTCGCATGGGGCGGGGCGTAAAATGGGACGTAACGAGGCAATTCGGAGCTTAAGCCTTGAAGATGAGATAAATAGGCTCGACAAAAAAGGGATTTTACACTCTATCAGAGGTAAAAGAGACTTGGACGAAGCGCCTTCTGCCTATAAAAATATTGCGCAAGTGATGTTGAATCAAGAGGATTTGGTAAAGATAAAGGTAGAACTCTCGCCGCTTGCTGTGGTTAAGGGGTAGAGGAAAATGGCACAAAAGGAGCGGCATTCGGCTGGAATGGATAAAAGGTGCGGGACATAATTCGAATACCGACAAGCCTGAGGTGGTGAATCGGTTGATAGAAGAATTTGCAGGAAATTTTCCTGCGTGAGGGCACAAATAGAAAGCCCGTCTCAAAATCGAGACGAGCTTTCATCAATTGTGGAAAGAAACACGTTGAGTATTGTGAGAAATGTAAGTTTAATCTATTTTATTGTTTTATAATTTTGTCGTAGTAGTAGCTACCGTCCGTTGTGGTTATTCTAATGAAATAGACGGCATTAGAGAGATTATTCAGTTCAAGTTCCGTTTCTGCTTTCCCAACA
>DUOL01000183.1 GCA_012838875.1 Bacteroidales bacterium
CCTCCTCCATTTTGTGATTCCATACGAACAGACTGCCCATTTGGACAGATTAAATCAATGGTAATATCTCCTAAGTAAGTATGTTCCATTGTGAAGCAGACGGAGATAAGGTCGTTAGGTGAGGTTAAAGTAGCTCCTAATGGGAAATCGGTAAAAAAGACCGTAGCGTCATAGCAACGTGGTATCCCGTAATCTTCGCAACGAGGACCGTCAGGTAGGTGCATTAAACTGTCAAAAGTAAGGGAAGAGGTTTGAGTGTTAGAAATGGTATCAAGTGTAATCATGCTCGTAGAGTCGTACCCGACAATAATACCGGGGATAATTTGTCCGGAACATACGTCGGGTATAGGAGCTATATGTCGAATAGGATTATCGGAAACCCTAATACGAATGTAGTCAATATTACTTGACGGGCAATTTTTCCAGTCTTTAATTTCTAAACGCACATCTTGTCCTCTACCGGCAGGGAAAGTAGAACTATATACGCTATCTCCGATACCGGTAAAAGTTAAATCTCCCACATGCCAAGTGAAAGTTGAAGTAGCGTGTGATTGATTATACATGTGGTTATTGTCGATATAAACGTCTGCACCTGAACTTACAGCTAAGGTTGCTACATAATCAGGACATAAATTCATGTAATAATAACCGTCCGCAGGGTCATACACCAACGGAGGATCGCAATTTAAACGGTCAAAAGTTGCATTAATGGGCTGGCATGCTTCGTGGCAAGTAACTTCAATGACCAATCCTGATGCTTGTGCAGAGCCATTTGATTTCAAAACTATGGTTACTGCTCCGTTGTCAGGATTCATCGAATTTGCACGGAAAGTCCAGTCTCCAATGATGATATTGTTGCTCGAGTTCCACCATGGAACATTCAAATTGCCCATTAATACACCATATTGAGGGTTCGCAGTTCCTGCATTGTAGAAAAAAACAGTGTCTGAAGTGTGAATTTCAGAACCGGTTTGAATACGCACTTGGACATAAGGACGCGAAGGGTTATTGGAAGTAATAGTTATGGTATCTCGGCTATTAGCCGCATAATTCCCATTGGCTCCACCATTATCATAAACAATGATGCCACAACCGGATACGGTTCGGCGTCCCTGAAACGTCATGTTGTATGATTGTGCATCTATAAAAATCGGAAATGAAAGTAGAATTCCCAAAAAAATTAATAGTTCTTTTCTTATTTTCATGATGTTTTATAATATTTCAGTTTTTAAAATGAATGATTTTTATCAAATTTATTTATTGAATAATAATTTTTTCTTGATTCAAATATTTGGCTAAATTAGCTTCATACTCTCCACGAGCGTAAAATATTAAGTAATTTTTCCCTTCCTCAATGACATAGTAAATAGGTGTATCATAAGGAATTTGTATGTCATATAAATATGGATTGAATGATTGATTCTTAAAAATATCAATCGTTTCTTGAAAATGACCTTCTCCATTAACAAGAACTAAGTCTGAAACGGAACCCATATTTTTCCCGTTCTCCGGAGCAACGTCCGATAAATAGTAGCTGTGGTCTAAAAAATAGTTATAAACCGCTATTTTAAAGGAACCTTCGCTCTCTAAACGCGCTATTTTTTGTTGACTAAAAACATCTTTTAAACGAGGATCAACTTTTAATCCCATATTTTGTGATTGAATAGTCCCAATCCACAAGAAAGAAAAAATGAAAAAAATAGCTGCTTTTGTAATGTTTTTGATTTTCATGGTACATAAATTAAATTAATGCTTGCATACATTTTAACAGACGCAAAAATAATAAAAAAGTTGCATTTTACAAAAACTTCAACTCTTTATATCCATAACTTTTTAAATTTCCTTTGGCATCCTCTAAAATAAGCTGCCCGAATCTATCTAATCCTTTGATAATACAGGTTTTTTCTTCATCATCAATAAGATATTTAGCTTTTTCATTAAAACGATACATCGATTTTAAATAATTTTCTTGAAAATATGTAAAGTCCCCTTTTCTTAATATATCATATTCAATCTCTAAAATAGCCAAAAGTTGTTCCAAAACGTTCCTTATCTCGTACTCTTTCCCGGTTACTATTTTAAAAGATGTAGGATTGGGTAATGAGGGTGAAAATTGAGTTTGATTAATATTAATCCCCACCCCTGCAATAGTTTTGGAAATTTTATCTCCTTCAAGAAAATGTTCAATCAAGATTCCTGCAACTTTATGATTTTGTACGTAAATGTCGTTAGACCATTTTACTTTAACATCAGGGATATTATAATGTTGAAGAAGTTTTTTAATGGATAAAGAGAAAAATTGATTAAAAATAAATTGGTCACTTGCCGGAAGGGGCGGTTGAAAATAGAAACTTACTAAAAGATTTTTCCCCTTTTCACTCTCCCAACGATTTGTAGCTAAGCCACGCCCGTGCGTCTGTTCATCAGTATATATAGAAGAAAATTCTGCAATTTTTTTATTTTCCGCTTCTCTTCTTTGAATTTCTCTCTTGAGATAATTATTAGTGGAATCCGTTCGTTCTATAAAATGAATTAAACTATTTTTCATTCGACAAAAATAACTATCTTTGCCAACAAAATATCTATAATTATATGAAAAAACATTATTTATTATTCTTTTTTCTGATAGCTATTCTATTTTCATCTTGTTACGATGAAAATAATGACTTTACAAAATCTCTTTTTACGGAACAAAAAATGACAGCCGCTTTTAAGGACTGTTTGAGAATATCAAAAGACACAGCAATCAATCATTTATGTGTTCCAAACGGATTTTATGATATTTCGGCTCATACTATCGAATTGCCGTTCTCTCTTAAAAATCTTGTTGATACCTTGACGGTACACGGACATGAAGCTCTTTTAGACTCTCTAAAATTGAAAATGAATCGTACGGGTGAGAGTGTCGGTAATTATTTGACGGCTACGTTCAACAGTACAATCAGTAACTTAAGTTTCCCTAATCCCTCTTCGATTTTATACGGGAAAAATAATGCTATAACAACTTATATGCAACTTAATTTATTTTCTAACTTATCTCAATCTCTTGAAGGTGAGGTGATTAATAAGATGAGGCAAAATGGGGGACGAGATGTTTGGAATCAAATCTTGCTGACTTATCAACAACAAACAAATACCCCTATTAATTTTGATTTATATCACTATATCACAGAAGAAATTTTGACCTCAATTTTCCAAATTATGGAGCAAGAGGAGAAAAATATAAGAACAATTCCGAGCCATCGTGTAACTCCGAATTTGCAAGATGTTTTTGGTAATTTATAGCGTGAATAGTTTGTTTAGATTATAATTCAATATCAGTATTAATTCAAGAAATATTCTCTTAAAACAATGAAACAAGAAAAATTATTTTCAGGAAAAACATTAGCCATTTTATCTGGAGGTGGCGATACTCCGGCTATCAACTCAAGTATAGAAGCAGTTCGTAATCGTGCGTCAATGTTGGGATTCAAAGTGTATGGAGTTCAGAGAGGGTGGAAGGGATTATTAGGAGACGGAGATGTGGTCGATTTAACCAATATAGCCTATAATGGGATTTATGGTGGAACGGCTCTACTTTCAAGTCGAACAAATCCTTTTCCAAGTAAAAAAAATAAGGAAGACCGCTCACAACAGATATTGAGAAATATAGAACGATATAAAATTGATGTTTTAGTTACCATTGGCGGAGATGATACAAACGGCGCCGCTAAGAAATTGTACGAACTTTATGGAATTCCTGTTATCGGATTTCCTAAAACTATTGATAATGATTTGCGTACTCACACGTTACACCATTATCAAGGAAATGCGTATGAAACGGTTTTATGTCCGGGCTTCCCTTCAGGAGCCTTGGCAATTAAAAAATTGACTAGCAAGTTGCATACGACCAACGAATCGCATCAACGAATTATGGTTCTCGAAGTAATGGGGCGAGACGCCGGTTGGCTGACCGGAAGTGCCCTGTTTGGCGGTGCACAAGTTGCCCTAATCCCTGAAGTGGAAATGACTCAAGAGAGAAAAGACTTTTTCTTTGAATTTGTGAAAGAGAAATATATGCGTTCACCAAAACGAAGTTTGATTATTGCCGTTGCAGAGGGCGTTCGTTGGTGGGATAGTGAAAAACAGAAGTTGGAAATGGTTTATGCTAGTCCCGATTTAGATGAATATGGACATCCTCGTTTCGGCGGTATCAGCGGCGTCATCGCCTCGGAAATTTCTAAAAAAACCGGCATCGAAGCTCGCGGTCAGATTTCCGGATATATTCCACGCTCCGGCAAATGTTCCGAGTACGACCGAAGATTGACCTCTACCCTCGCTGATAAAGTAGTAGATCTTCTCCTTCGCGAAGATTATGGAAAAATGCCCGTCATGAAAGATATTGTCCCTTATTCGGAACTGGAAGAGTATCATACTACCGCTATTGAAATGGGAAATATCGGGAATTTTCCGCTCCCTCAAGACTACTATAATCCTAATGAATTTTATTTTTCGGAAAAATATTTCGATTTCTTAACTAATATTTTGGGCGCCCCTTATAGAATGGAGTTTAATCATGAATTTCCGATAGTTATTCCTCAGTAATTTTTTAAATAATAGATATGAGTTATTTTATTTTAGAAGGTGGGCACGCACTTAAAGGGGAAATTACCCCACAAGGAGCGAAAAATGAAGCGTTACAAGTGCTTTGTGCTGTTTTATTGACCGACGAAACCGTACAAATTGAAAATGTTCCTGAAATTCTTGACGTGCTACGGCTTATAGAAATCCTTAAAGAAATGGGAGTAGAGGTAACTAGGCTAGATGAAGGAACTTATCAATTTAAAGCAGCCAATATAGATTTTAAATATCTTCAAACAACAGAGTTTATTTCTGCCTCCGCCTCAATTCGTGCCTCTATTATGTTGTTAGGTCCTCTTTTGGGAAGATTTGGGAAAGCCTTCACATCTCGCCCGGGAGGCGATAAAATTGGAAGACGTCCTTTGACCACGCACTTTGAAGGATTCGTAAAACTAGGCGCTACACTTAAACAACCGAATCACTATCTGTTTGAGCTGAGTGCCAACCCCTTAAAAGGAACCTACCTGTTGTTGAACGAAGCATCTGTCACAGGTACGGCAAATCTAATCATGGCAGCAGTGTTGGCGAAAGGTAAAACTACCATTTTTAATGCCGCTTGCGAACCCTATATTTCACAACTCTGTAAAATGTTGAATAGTATGGGAGCTGATATTGAGGGAATAGGTTCTAATTTGCTGACTATTAATGGAGTAGACTCTTTGAAAGGGTGCAAGCATAGAATCTTGCCCGATATGATTGAAATTGGTAGCTTCATTGGGCTGGCTGCCGTTACGAAATCAGAACTGACAATTAAAAATTGTGCCTACGACCAATTGGGACAAATTCCCTATACTTTTGCTAAACTTGGAATTAAAACGATTAGGCAAAATGATGATATTTTTATTCCAAGACATGATGAGTATGAAATTGAGCTCAATATGGACGGTTCAATTCTTACCATTTACGATGCTCCATGGCCCGGATTTACCCCCGACTTAATTAGTATTGCCCTTGTTTCTGCTATCCAAGCAAAAGGCTGTGTTCTAATTCATCAAAAAATGTTTGAAAGCCGTCTCTTTTTTGTTGATAAATTACAAGAAATGGGAGCGCAAATCATCTTATGCGACCCGCACCGTGCTACCGTCATAGGGTTAAATCGCAGGTACAATTTGCGTGGAACAACGATGGCATCACCTGATATTCGTGCCGGCGTTGCCCTCCTTATTGCCGCCCTCTCTGCCGATGGAACAAGCAAAATTCAAAATATCGAACAAATCGACCGCGGATACCAACATTTGGTAGAACGACTAACCTCCTTAGGCGCTGTAATTGAACGCATTGACCAGTGAAGCTAAAAAAAGAAAAAAATGAAAATTTATAGATTATTTATACTTCTCTCCCCCTTTGCTATCTTGTTCCTTTTTTCTTGCCAATCAAAAAAAGGAGTAGACGCCGATGTTTATTGTAATTCTCTCCAAAAGTTGGAAGATACTGTAATAATTAAGTTGGATAGTTTTTTTCAGTCAACTAGATTTAGAGCCTTTGACACCAAAGAATATTTCCAAAAAGTGACCGACGAAATTGATATTCAACTACTAAACTTAAACAAAATAGGCTATTTTAAAGAAGATAGTACTCTTTTTCATAGTTTGAATCTCTTATTCGCAGATATTGATAAAGTTTTACAAAGCGAAGGAGTAAAAATAGTTGAATTGGATAAAAGTTTGCTGTTAGATTATGATAAACAAAAGATTAACCAACTTGATAGTCTTGAAAGTGTTGCCATAGAGAAAATCTATAATCTTCAACTCCGTTTTGACTCCGTAATGGTAGAATTTTTGCACCGTTACGGCTTTGATGTAGAATTAGATACAACTCAATATGAACTTAAAGATTAAATGTATAGACTAATGAAATGTAACTACCATACGCACTCAACCTATTGTGATGGCAAAGAACCTATGGAGAAATTTGCAGCAAAGGCAGAAGAACTCTCTTTTATTCATCTCGGTTTCTCATCACATGCTCCCGTTGATTTTAGAAATGATTTTGCTATTAAAGAAGAGCAACTCCCTGCTTACATAGCTGAAATAGAGGAGATTCAGAAAAAATATCCTAAGATTAGCTTTTTTAAAGCGCTGGAGTGTGATTTTATCCCTGAAATCTCTACGCCCTTTGCCTATTTTAAAGAAAAATATCAACTCCATTATATTATTGGTGGGGTCCATTTGGTGGGTAAAGCAACGATGAGTGATTTGTGGTTTATTGACGGCTCTAAGCAAAAAGTGTACGACGACGGTCTTGAGAAATTGTACAATAATAATATCCGAAAAGCAGTAACTGATTTTTGGGAGCAAACTTTTGAAATGATTGAAACAGAAAAGTTTGATATTGTTGCTCATTTGGATAAAATCAAAATGCACAACCAAGACCGTTTTTTTAAAGAAGATGAAAAATGGTATCGTCAATTGGCTCAGCATGCGATAGAATTAATCAAGAAATTCAATCTCATTATTGAGATTAATTCCCGCGGTTTATATAAAGGTCGTTGCAATGCTTTCTATCCTGCTGCGTTCATTGTTGCCGAAGCCGCCAAAAAAGATATCCCTTTTATTATCAGTAGCGACGCTCATTTGTCTTCTGAATTGAATTTATACTATCCGGAGGCGGTGCGGTATCTCATTGATAATGGCGTCCAAGAGCTTGTCTATCTGCAAGATAATCAATGGAAAAGTTATTCTATTTTTTCCTAATCATTCTATCCAAGGAGTAATCCTTAACAAATTATTCTATAGAAGTTTCAGAATAATATTTTTATTTTTTATTAGGGCGTGCCCCCTCGCTACGCTCGGGGTCGGTCTTCGGTTCCAAGTCCGCGGGCACAAGCCGTGGGGTCGCAAGGCGGCAAAAAGAGCTTACAAGCTCGCTTTTTTGCCGCCGCGTCCCCAGCGGCTTCCGCCCTTGCGGGCTTTCCACCTGCGCCCTCACGCA
>DUOL01000184.1 GCA_012838875.1 Bacteroidales bacterium
ATAAAAACTTAACTGCTAATTTGAATTTATAAAGTTTGAATTTGGCTTATCAGTTTAGGAGAAAACAACACAAAACCCTCACAACACAACAGATAGAGAATGAAAAATAAATTGTTGATAAGTTTTTCATGATTCATTTAATTGTAATTTTTTCAGCTTTTTTATAAACCTATCATATCGATATCCATTTATCCATTTAAAATCAAATCCTTTTAAATGTGCATTTTTATATTTTTCTGAAAAAAATATTGTATCATTGTATATTAATGGATAAAAAAATATTTTTCTTTCTAAAACACTATCAATATTTATTTCCTCGTATGGTAAATAATATTTTTTTTCAATAGTACTATCATTAGAACAATTTACAAAAACACTTGTCGTAGCCAACTCAAACCAAATGCCATGTGTTAATCCCATTAATCTCATATCGCCACCTTGATTGTTGCGGATTATAAATGCACCATTCGGTTTAAAACAAATACGTAAATCTCTGTATGGGTGATCTGAAAAACTATATTCTGAAACTAAATTTTTATCAGTTTTACAGCTATTTATAGAAAAAAAAAGCAAAAATACTATGAAAATTTTTTTTAAATATCTTTTATAATTAGGCACAAAATATAAGTTTAAGTTACTTGCTATTATTTAACAAATCAAATAAAGTAGTGTATTCAACAAAGTATAAAGCATGATTTAGTAATAAATAATTTGTGATATAGTTTTCATATTTTTTAGGTTGTCTTTTCCAAACCCTATAAAATGATTCATAAGAACTATATTTTCCACCATCCTTTACTGGTTCATATGTTATGCTTTCATAAATTAATTCAATATTTTTTGTTCCTTTAATATCAGGAAAGTTAATATCTAATTCTGAAGTGAAAATTACATCTAAGTTTTTGTATTTATAATAGAATAATTTACCTAAAAACAAATTTTTTCTATCTAACAACACACTATTTTTTTTAATCATTCTACAATAGATGTCATACCCTGAATGAGTACCATAATCTTTTGAGACAAATTTATTGTACTTTTCTTCTTGTTCTACTTCAGATAAAAACCAGCCAACATGATCAGCAACCACTACAATCAATAAATGATTTTTTGTCAAAAGAAAACAATTACTGCGTTTAAATTTTTTGAAATTATTTTCTATAATAATTTCAAAAGGATAATCTATGGTTTCTAAAACATTGACATTGATTTCGATTGTATCTATAGATTTTACTTCATTATATCTAATTTCCTGCCCCAAAGCATGTTTGCTTTGAACAAATAATATAAATGTGAAAATTAATAAAGTTCTAATATTAATCATTAGTATTTCTTTTTAATATAATTCCACATAGGAGTTTGATTAGAAGTGGGTATTGACGTATATCTATCGTATCCATAAATAGTCCTTTTTGAAACATCATATACTTCTCTTTGATAATTGTATCGAGAATCACGGGCATTGTTTAAATCACCAACTTTACCTTTACCACCACCAATCCAAATATTATAGCTCGGAGGACCACCTGGAGGTGGATGAGAATGCGACATTCTTTGAATATTATGACCATATTGATTTTCATAACGTTCTGGCATCCCAGTACTACCTTCTCTATAATCAGTTCCTACATATCCTATGCTTTCGCCATATAGATTAATATCAGCAAAAGTCCACTCAACATTTGAACTTTCAGCAGAAAAATAATAAAAACCTTCTGCCTCATTTACATTTGGAAACGCATAAGTTTGAAATTCTTCTTTATTTGGTTGGGGTTGGCTTAACACTCCTTTTGAAACTTCAATACTTTCACCTTTACTATTAAATAACCTATCAACTTCTTTTCCGTTAGCATCATAGTGTTTATTATCATTTTTCCAAGTAATTCTACCAGTTGCTTTATTCATTTCCCACTCATCATCCAACCTCCCCGTCGGGTCTTTTCTCCCCACAGGATTATTTTGCGAATAATTATACGGACTTATCCAAGCTCTTGCTTCTGCAAGCGGATCCACACTCAAAAACACTCCCGCCTCTGCCCAGTAATAACGATTATCGGTTTTTGTATATCCTGTTTCGCTGTCAAGTTCTTTACCTAAAAATTTGAAATCATTTTCAAATCTTCTTGCAGTTGTCTCTTGGTTGATGAAAA
>DUOL01000185.1 GCA_012838875.1 Bacteroidales bacterium
AAAAAGAGCTTACAAGCTCGCTTTTTTGCCGCCGCGTCCCCAGCGGCTTCCGCCCTTGCGGGCTTTCCACCTACGCCCTCACGCAGCCAACTTGCTCGTACAGAGCCATTTAAGTTCAAAATGAAAAGTGGAAAGTGAAAAAATTAAGAAACAAGAATTGTTTAATTAGGAGTCTATTCTTTCATTTTTTTATTTACCTTTGCCCTATCAATCCTCAAAGATTATGGAAACGTTGCGTTACTTCTACCACTCCGACCTAAGCATCTGGCTTAGCGTAGACCTGATGGCAGACCAAAGAAGCTGGGTAAGCCCGTATAGTTATTGCCAGAATAGCCCAATAATTAGAACAGATCCTACCGGAGCATTAGATGATTGGTATCAAAGTGAAGCGGGTAATGTAGTTTGGCGTGAAGGTGACGCAGAAACAACAACTGTGAACGGTGAAGAGTTTAAAAACATTGGAACAAGTTATACAGCAACAGTTATCGGAGGAGATGCATTAATCCATTATGATCAAGACAAACCAACGTTTATAGATTTAACCACAGATGTAGGGAAAAAATATAGCATGATTGCTGCCGAAGGTAGCTGGATAAAACAGGATGGGGAGACAAAAAGAGAAACTGAATATGGCCTTTTGCTCATCTCTGCATCTATGGAAAACAGGCTAAATAACCCTAAGTTTTTCCCTAATAAAGGCACTTATGAAAGTTTATTTACCTCAAGTCAATACAATGCGCCAAGCTCTAGAACTTATAAAAATATTGCGTCTCAAATTCTCACATGGGAGAGCTGGTATGGAACGGCAGATGTGATGTCATATCTATATGCTGTTTTTAAAGCTTCTCATGGTAGTGCTATTTCAACTTTACAGACAGACTATAAATTTGCAAACGCTGATAAGATTTTAGGGTATGCCCATAATAATTCAAATTTGTTCGGAAAATACTCTATTAACCTTGGTTTTGACAAAACCAATACTCTTATTAAAACCTTGCAATCAAGTTCAGTAGTTTTTTCAACACTTAAATAAGATAATTCTTATGAGAACGACTTTTTTCAGAAGGCTTTTTTATGTTGGTGTTATCTGCGGACTTTTAGTGTCAATATTAGCATGTGGTAAAAAACCAGATGTCTTTACTGAACAACCTATCAGGTTTACCCTTTTTTCAAATCCGGAAGACATTAAAAACATCTTCGATATAAGGGAAATATCATCAGGGATTTATTCGTTAAATGTTGGAACAGACAGTTTGCCATTTTGCCTGAATATTGACAGCATCGGAATAATTAAGTCAAAAAATGAATTATGTGTGCTTATGTATAATCCATCTATTTATGATAATACCGGTATTGTTTTAATTAGGTCGCGGGATAAACAAATTAAGGAACACATAGTAAAGGGCAATATTAAAAATGGTAGCGCTTTTAGCTTTTTCGATAATCTTATTCTTAGAATAGATGTAAGTGAAAACATTTTCGCATTTGGCAATCCTGAAATAATCCAAGAATACTGGATTATTCTTAACACAAATTTTAATACTCCAGTGAAAGTGGTAACCATCGTAAAAAATGCATCGGTATTGCAAGATACTATGAAGCTAAATGTCTCAACTGATATGTTTTATAATGAAAGCAATTTCTCTATTACCGTTGATGGAGTCATAAATAATACTGCTTTTACAGATACAATAAAAGTATTGCCAAAACTACAAATACCCATAGGTCTTAGTTCTATAAAATGGAATGATATTTTTGTTTTTAACGTAAAAGAAAATGTGGAGAATCAATAGTTTAGCATAGTACTAGTTATTATTTTTCAAACAAAAACAACTGAATATATGAGTACAAGCAAAGCACAACTAATTGATGCCATGGCAAAGGAAAAATAGGTAATGTCTCAAAAAGTGTATAAAACTCAAAGTTTACTTTTCTGTACAATAAAACCTTAGAAAACATCATCAACTATGAATTAGGAATTGAAGAGTTTTTTTATAAAAGTCTATTGCTCAATAAGTTGAAAATGACATGATTGTAACAAAAAAGGTATAAATCTCTTCGTACTTTTGTCTTGATACAAAAGTACCAAAAAATCAAGGCAAAAAGAATACCGCCCGCTCTGCCAATCGGCTAAGCGGTTCTAATAAAACAACGCATTTCCTCCCACTTTCGTAGGAGGAAATGCTAACGACAAGCGGTTTT
>DUOL01000186.1 GCA_012838875.1 Bacteroidales bacterium
AGCACTTCAGGAAGGTCATTCATCTTAGCAGCAATCTCATCGGATTCGATGATTTTAGCGGCACGTTCAAGAAGACGGGAGTGAAGATAAAACACGTCACCGGGATAAGCTTCACGTCCGGGAGGTCTTCGGAGTAATAACGAAACTTCGCGATAAGCCACCGCTTGCTTTGAAAGGTCGTCATAAATAATTAAGGCAGGGCGTCCGGTATCTCTAAAAAATTCACCGATAGCAGCTCCGGCAAAAGGAGCGTAAAATTGCATTGCCGCCGCATCCGATGCGGTAGCCGTTACAATTACGGTGTAAGGTAACGCCCCGCTTTCCATAAGTATCTTAACAATATTTGCTACCGTAGAACCTTTTTGTCCAACGGCTACATAAATACAATAAACGGGTTCTCCTTTATCGTAAAACTCTTTTTGATTTATAATAGTGTCAACGGCGATAGCTGTTTTACCGGTTTGACGGTCGCCGATAATCAACTCACGTTGTCCACGACCGATAGGAATCATCGCATCAATTGCTTTTAGTCCCGTTTGAAGCGGTTCTTTAACAGGTTGACGGAAGATAACTCCCGGAGCCTTACGTTCAATGGGCATTTCGTATAACTCCCCTTCAATAGGACCTTTACCGTCAATAGGTTCTCCTAATGTGTTAATAACTCTTCCTAAAAGTCCTTCTCCCACTTTGATAGAAGCAATGCGTCTTGTACGTTTACATAAGTCGCCCTCTTTTAACGACCCGGAGTCGCCTAAGAGTACAACCCCAACGTTGTCTTCTTCCAAATTTAAAACAATGCCCATTAAAGATTGATCCTCTTTTTCAAAAGTTACCAATTCTCCGGACTGTGCGTTATGCAATCCGTAAACACGGGCAATGCCGTCACCTACGACTAAAACAATGCCGGTTTCGTCAAGACTGGTGCCGGAATCAAAATTTTGTAATTGTTGACGTAAAATAGCAGTTACTTCTGAAGGTTTTATTTCTGACATCTCTATTTTTTTATAAGTTAATATAATCGTTATTTTATTGTTTTACAATAGTTTGTATGTTAAAAACCTGCTTGATAAATATTGGTCGCAAACTCTCTTTTTAAGCGATTGATTTTTCCTAATAGACTAGCATCAACAAGGTAATCTTCAACCTGGACGATAAATCCCCCAATAATTGCAGGTTTAATTTGGGTTTGGATTTGAATCGTTGAATTTGTTTGTTCTTCCAATACGATTTTTATTTTTTCAATAAGCTCATTATTTAGTGGAATTGCTGATGTTAATGTAGCTACTTTTATGTTATGGTGACGATGATAATAGTTTATAAAAGCATCAAGTGTCTGAAAAAGAGATGGTTCGCGTCTTTTTCTGACAATCAAGTCAAGGAAACCGTAGGTAATAGAGTTAATTCTATTTTCAAATAGTTGGGAGAAGATGTTACTTTTTATCTTAGGAACAATAACGGGACTTTCCATAATAGTCTTAAGCTCCTTATTGTCAGCCAGCACATTTCTAATAAACTTTACATCTTTAAAAACTCCCTCTAGTTGTTTTTCTTCAGGAGAGAATACATATAAAGCATTCGCATATCTATTAGGTACTTTAGTCCATTTTTTCATCTCTATTATTAGTTGTTTATTTCGTCACGTTATTAATTCAGATTTACTTCATTAATCCACTTGTCCACCAGTTTTTCTTGTTTATCTTTATCGGCAAGTTCTTGTCGCAAAATTTTTTCAGCAATCTCAATAGACATATTAGCTATTTCATTTTTCATTTCTGTCATAGCTTTCATTTTCTCAAAATTGATTGCTTTTTTAGCGTCTTTAATAATTTGCTGAGCTTCTTCATCTGCTTTATCTTTAGCTTCGTCGTATAGTTTATCTCTTAACTTACGGGCATCTGCGAGGATGGTATCACGTTCTTCTTTAGCCAAAGTTAATAAAGCTTGATGTTCGGATTTGAGATTTTTCATATCCTCACGTGCTTGTGCGGCGGCAGCTAACTGTTCTTCTATTTTTTGTTCTCTGTCTGCAATAGACTTGCTAATTATCGGCCACGCATATTTAGCTAAAATGAAAAATAGGATTCCAAAGCCGATGAGCATCCAGAAAATGAGACCAAATGAAGGTTTGATAATTTCCATAATATTTTATCTATATATATAAGTATTCGTTTTGTTTAATAGCATTTTACTTGAAAAAATGTCTCTTCACCAATCGTGAAGAGACATTTTTTAGTTCTGTTAAGCTATGGCAATTAGTAGACAAACTACGATAGCAAAAAGGGCAACTCCTTCCACGAAAGCAGCCATTAGAATCATATTCGTTCTAATGTCACCGCTAACTTCGGGTTGGCGTGCTAAAGATTCGAGAGCGCTCTTTCCGATGTTACCAATCCCAAGTCCGGCACCAATAGCCGCAATCCCAGCACCAATACCGGCGCCCATTTTGCCGATAGCAGTTAAATCACTAGCAGCTTGTAATAAGGTTAATAATGACATGATTTTGTTTTTTTAATGGTGAATAAAAAGGTTAATAATATATATTTCGTTAAATTAAGGTTTTTGTTCAATATTTTCATTTGTTGAAGAAGTAGGAATAGCCTCTTCGTGGTGTTCCTCAATAGCTAAACCAACATAGAGAGCCGTCAGTAGGGTAAAGACAAAGGCTTGTACAAAAGCGACAATCAATTCTAATAATCCCATGAAGAGATAGAAAATGATGGAAACTACCGATACTCCGTAGCCTAAAGCAGGAGTCATCTCTCCGAAAATAAAAATAAGCCCGAGAAATCCTAAAATGATAATGTGTCCTGCCGTAATATTCGCAAAAAGACGAATCATTAAGACAAAAGG
>DUOL01000187.1 GCA_012838875.1 Bacteroidales bacterium
CAATAAGACCAAGTCCAATAATCATTAGAGTTCCTAAATTAACAAATCTTTCTGCGGTCATTGTGCTGGCGATGGTGATACCAAGTAAAATGGTTACAAGACTTGCCAACTCATTTTGGGCGGCTAAGGAAAGTTTATTTAAAACACCGCATTCACGAATTAAATTACCGAACATTAAAAATCCGATAAGTGATAAAGATGAAGGTGCAATAATACCGGCAAAGAAAGTTACTACAATGGGGAAGAGAATAAGAACTACTTTAGGAACTTGTTTTGATTTGGATTCCATACGTATAAGTCGCTCCTTACGAGTGGTCATTAGACGAATAATAGGCGGTTGAATAAGCGGAACTAATGCCATGTAAGAGTATGCGGCAACGGAAATAGGACCTAACAATTCCGGAGCAAATCGTGCAGATACAAAAATAGACGTTGGTCCGTCAGCGGCACCGATAATACCGATAGAAGCGGCTTCTTTTAAATCGAAACCTAAGAGTGTAGCCATTACTAGTGTGAAGAAAATACCGAATTGGGCAGCCGCTCCGAAAAAGAGCAAGTGTGGATTTCTGAAAAGCGGTGAGAAATCAATCATTGCTCCAATTGCGATAAAAATCAGCAGTGGAAACATCTCGTTGGCAATACCTGCTTCATATAGGACGGACAAAATTCCTTCTACGGCTTGTCCCGTAACGGGGTCTATCTGAGTAAGTGCTGACGTAAGCGGAATGTTAACTAAAATTGCTCCAAATCCCATAGGGAGGAGTAATGTCGGCTCAAACTCTTTAGCAATTGCTAAGTAAATGAGAGTAAGCCCGACAGCAATCATGACAAAATGTTGCCATGTAATAAATTGAAAAACGGGAAATAAATCATAAATGTTCATACTATCACTTTTTTATAAATAAATAATTTTCACTATACATATTAAAATAAAACTATTCTTGAGGAGCTTCAATCTCTTCGTTTTTCTCATTAAGATTTTCTACATTTTCGTCTTCGACATTTTCATCTTTTCTCTCAGGAATCAAGACAGAAAAAACGATAGATAATAGTAAAGACCCTAGAATCACAGTTAACGACACCCACGAGTGGGAAGCGAAAAATCTATCCACAGCAGGAATGGCGGTTAGAAGCATTTTAGCTCCGATAAAGAAGAGGATAAAACTAACTCCGATTTTTAAGTATCTAAACATTTTCATAATCCCTTTAAGAGCGAAGAATAGAGAAATAAGTCCCATAACGGCAAAAACGTTGGACGTAATAGCCAGGAAATTCTCTTCGGAGTGAGTCAATACATCTCGACTTCCTTCGTGAATTACTCCAATGATAGCAGGAATTGAATCAACGGCAAATAGGACGTCAGTTGAGCCTAACACCAATAAAACGAGGAATGAGTTAGTGATATGTCTTTTGCCGTCAATTTTATGAATAAATTGTTTTGCGTGTGGGTTTGGGTCAATAGGGAACAATTTTGATGCAAAACGATATAAAATGTTTGAAGTCGGATTGACTTGGTCTTCTTCTTTAGTAAAAGCCATCTTATATGCTGTCCATAATAAAATCAGACCGAAAATATAGATTATCCACTCAAAACGTTGAACTAGTTCCATTCCGGCAACGATAAAGAGAATTCGGAGTACGATAGAGATTAGGATTCCTAATTTCAACAGGTGCGGTTGATTTTCTTCACTCACGCCCATGAGAGAGAAAATCATAATAAAAACGAAGAGGTTATCTACGGAAAGAGAATATTCCGTTAAATAACCTGCTATAAACTTAACAAACATGACCGAAGAGGTTTTACTCACCTCCGGATCTACCCCAGGATTTTGAGGAAAGAAAAAGTAAAGAGAGACGCCGAACAGGAGAGAGATTGAAATCCAAAGTCCTGTCCATTTCAGTGCTGTTTTAACGCTTAACGTACCTTTTCGGTGGTCGGTTACATAAAAATCCACACAGAAAACCGTAATAAAAATAGTGATAAATACTATCCAGTAAATTGTAATTGGCGACATGGTATAAAATATTTTAAACTATTTAAAATTAGAAACTTATAATGGTAAATTATCATGTTTTTTAGGCGGATTTTCCAATCTTTTCGTTTGTAAAGATTGCAGTGCTTTAATAACACGATAACGCGTATTTCGTGGTTCGATAACATCGTCTATATAACCGTATTTTGCGGCGTTGTATGGATTACAGAAGAGGTCGTTATACTCTTTCTTTTTCTCAGCGTAGGCTTCTGCTTGTTTTTCGGGGTCAGCATTAGCTTTAATTTCTTTAGAATAGAGAACTTCTACCGCACCTTCGGCGCCCATTACGGCAATTTCGGCGGTAGGCCATGCATAATTAATATCTCCGCGAAGTTGTTTACAACTCATCACGATATGTGACCCTCCGTATGATTTGCGTAGTGTAACTGTTACCTTAGGCACGGTTGCTTCTCCGTAGGCATATAACATTTTCGCTCCCTGCACGATAATACCGCCGTACTCTTGTCCTGTTCCGGGTAAGAATCCGGGAACATCTACTAAAGTTACTAACGGAATATTGAAAGCGTCGCAGAAACGAACAAAGCGTGCGCCTTTACGCGAAGCATTAATATCGAGAACACCGGCTAAATATGAGGGTTGATTAGCTACGACGCCCACGGACATTCCTCCCATACGGGCAAAACCTATCACTAAGTTTTTAGCGTAGGCAGGGGCGACTTCCAAAAACTCACGATTATCAACAATGCCCAAAATTACATCTTTTACATCGTACGGCTTATTGGGGTTGTCAGGAATAATATCATTAAGTTTATTGTCATATCTTTCTATTGGGTCATTATTAGGCATTTCCGGAGCTGTCTCCATATTATTAGAGGGCAAGTAGCTTAACAATCGTCTGATAGTTGCCAAGCCTTCTTTTTCGTTTTCTGCCACGAAATGAGCTACTCCGGAACGGGTAGAGTGAACTTCGGCTCCTCCTAACGATTCCGTTGTAACATCTTCGCCGGTAACTGTCTTAACAACCTTTGGTCCCGTTAAAAACATATAGCTACTATTTTTCGCCATCATTATAAAGTCGGTAAGAGCAGGCGAATAGACAGCACCGCCGGCACAAGGACCAAAAATAACGGAGATTTGAGGAACTACGCCGGATGCTAATATATTTCTTTGAAAAATTGACGCATAACCGGCTAAACTATTCACTCCTTCTTGAATACGTGCGCCTCCGGAGTCATTAATTCCTATGACGGGAGCGCCCATCTTCATAGCCAAATCAAGGACATTACATATTTTCAGAGCATTCGTTTCCGATAAAGAGCCGCCGAAAACCGTAAAATCTTGGGCAAAAACATACACTAAACGACCGTCAATTGTGCCGTATCCGGTAACAACACCGTCAGAAAGGTAGGATTCCTTTTCCATACCGAAATTAGTACTGCGGTGCGTTACAAACATACCGAACTCTTCAAAACTTCCTTCATCAAGAAGCATTGCAACACGTTCGCGTGCTGTATATTTACCTTGTGAATGTTGTTTCTCAATACGCTTTTCTCCTCCTCCAAGTCGTGCTTCCACCCTGCGATCCAACAATTCTTTTATCTTATCTTGCATTGCCATTTTTATTTTTTTTAATCGTTACTTATATATAAAAAGTTAAATTATAAATCTATCACCATTAAAACATCCCCTTCCACAACACTATCCCCCTTATTTACATTAATGCTACTGATAGTACCTGCTTTTTCAGAAACTAGGTTATTTTCCATTTTCATTGCGTCAATAACCAGCAATTTTTGACCGACCGCAACTTTTTGACCGACTTGTACGCACATTTCAAAAATAGTTCCCGGCAGAGGAGACTTAACGGCAAAACCTTCGCCTGTTGACGCTGCGGGTGGTGTAGGCGCTGTGGGCTGGGCAACAACAACTTCGGGGGCGGGAGGTGGTGTAATAGGAGCTTGCGTGGGAGTAACGTCCGTGACGGCAGAAACTCCATTAACATCTTCTACAACAACGTGATAACTTGTTCCATTAACTTTGATGCGATATTCTTTCATAACGTTTTTAAATTATATTTATAAGATTATATATTTATTGAACTCTATTTGGCATTTTTTTCATAGCAAAAATCTTATTTGCCCAAGCATGACTCTGCTTCGTTTTGTCTAAGCGAAATCCTGTCTGCTCTACTTCGTGAACCCCTTGCTCGTGTTCACACTCATAATGATAAATAGCCATCGCAATGGCTGCAACGATTTCTTCATTTTTATCTTTCATATTATTGAAATTTATAGATTGTTTTATATTTTCTTTTGAAATGTGGGAATGGGGGGCTTTACGCTTTTTCGCCTTGGTAATAAAATAAATAAGCAAAACGACACTAAAAAGCAGAACCAAAGATATCGTTTTGCCATGCTCAAACGATGTCCCTGTTTCACAATAAGCGGTTAAGAAAAAAGTCGAAAATAAAATAGTAATGGAAGGTTTTAATAATCTCTCCTTATTTTTCAAGACAACCATTTAGAAATCAACAATTTAAACAATAATTCCCATTCAACTTAGTTGGTGCAAAGATAATGAAATAAAACGATAAAAAAAATGTTTTCTGTTTCAACTTCTACTTTTATTATTTATCAAAATATCAATCTGTTAACAATCAAACAATTATAAAAAGAGATTCTGTTTTTCAGACAAACATACTGTAACTTTTAACGTTTTTTAACGCTTTTCGAGATAGTAAGGTGTTGTTTCTATATTTTAAAAATAATTTTGTGCAATAATGAATTTTAATATCTTTGCTTTTTAGATATTGAAAGATGAACGGTAAATATCAATTAACGCACGCACTTCAAAGACTGTATCTTAACTATTATGCTGACTTTATTTATTTTTGCTTCCAACGGTCTAAAAGTTATCAAAAAATGCAATCTAAATTTCCAAAATCCTACAACTTATGAAAAATCAATGTAAAGTAATTGGTTTTGATGCCGATGACACGTTATGGGAAAATCAAATTTATTATGATGAGATAGCTCAACAATTTTTCGAATTAGTAAGTGATTATGTTACGCCTTCTGTTGCCGAAAGAGAGCTTTATAAAACGGAAATGTTGAACATGGAAATCTATGGCTACGGAGCACGGGCTTTTATACTCTCTATTATTGAAACAGCACTTCGTATAACCAACAATCAAATTGAAGGTACTGTAATTGCTCAAATTGTAGAATTATGTAAGAATTTATTGAATAAGCCCGTTGTTCTTTTAGAAGGCATTGAGGAGATTTTAGAAATTTTGAGTCGAACTCCTTACACTCTCATATTGGTTACTAAAGGAGATTTGTTAGATCAAGAAAGGAAATTAAAGAGGTCAAATATTGAACAGTATTTTCATCACATTGAGATAGTTAGCGATAAACAGGAAGAGGACTATGTAAAATTACTACGGAGAATTAACATTGCTCCCGAAAATTTTATGATGGTTGGAAATTCATTAAAGTCTGACGTTTTACCTATTATTAGATTAGGGGGCTACGGCGTCCACATTCCTTATCATACCACTTGGGAGCACGAAAAAACAGAAATTAATGAAAAATTAGAACGTTTTTGGGAGATTAAACATATTATTCAATTAAAAGAGATTCTATCTTTATAAAAACATTTGTTTAAAATGATTATTAAAAAAAACTTTCTTTTCCTTATTCTTATAACCTTATTTACAACTTTAAGTGCGCAAGAATTACACGATTTCGGTTTTAAAAGAGAGCTAAATCTTCCCGTATATCATCATGAAAACAGTCCTTTGCTTAATCCTTGGGGCGGCGGCATGAACTCCGTTCGTATGTCGCAAATTGATTTAAACTTAGATGGGATTAAAGATCTTTTTATTTTTGAAAAAAATGGAAATCGAGTTTTGACTTTTATTAATCAGGGGAATGAAAACGAAATTTCTTATCAATATGCGCCTGAGTACAAACATTTTTTTCCCTCGCTTCACGATTGGGTAATTTTAACAGATTATAACGGAGACGGGAAAGAAGACATTTTCACTTACGGGTTAGCAGGAATTAAAGTTTATAAAAACGTTTCGGATACAAAACTGAAATTTGAGTTAA
>DUOL01000029.1 GCA_012838875.1 Bacteroidales bacterium
ACAAGCTCGCTTTTTTGCCGCCGCGTCCCCAGCGGCTTCCGCCCTTGCGGGCTTTACGGCTGCGCCCTCACGCTCAGCAAGTTGCAAGTGGAGAGTGGGAAATTTGTGTCTTATATCTCGTCCTAAAAGAAGTTGACAAAGTTTCCAATTCTCAACGTTCAACTTATAAAACACGCTGTGATAATGAATATAATAAATTTAAAAAAATCAGAATTGTTTTCATAAGACTATTACTTCATTATAAATATTATGTACCTTTGTTCGTTATTTAACTGGCTCTTTCTTTTGAACGATACTTCGTGAAAACTACACTGATGAATTAAATTTAAGAAATATAAATATGGAACTTGTAGAAACTGAAAACAACTTTTATGCTGAAATAGGTGAATTACTCAAACAATCAAGAAACAAAGCTTATAAAGTCGTAAATACGCTGATGGTTCAAACTTATTGGCAAATCGGCAAACGCATTGTTGAGCAAGAGTTACAAGGAAAAAGCAAAGCTAATTATGGAGATTACCTCATCACCAATTTATCGAGACATCTAACTAATACATTTGGAAAAGGATTTTCTGAAGCTAATTTATGGAATATGAGACAGTTTTATGAAACATTTCCAGAATTTGACCAATTCTCTACGCACTGCGTAGAGAATCTCACTTGGACAAATATTCGTCAAATAATGCGACTTAAAAATAAGGCAGAGAGAGAATATTATATCAAAGAAGCAAGTGAACAAAATTGGAGTTCGAGAGTACTGGAACGTAATATCAAAACCGGATATTATCGCCGTTTACTTTCTTCGCAACAGCCACTAAAATTTGAAACAGATAAACAGAATCCTATTGATTTTATCAAGGATCCTTATGTTACGGAATTTCTTAATGTTCCGGAAAATATAACTGGAAAGGAATCTCTGCTGGAAGCCGCTCTTATTGGTAATTTAAAACAATTTTTGCTTGAACTTGGCAAAGGATTTTCGTTTGTTGACCGTCAAATGCGAATAAGCACAGAATCTTCACATTTTTATGTGGATTTAGTTTTTTATAATTATCTACTTAAATGTTTTGTAATTATTGATTTGAAAACAAGAAAATTGTCGCATGCCGATATTGGTCAAATGGATATGTATGTGCGAATGTTCGATTCCTTGAAACGTAGTAAAGATGATAATCCCACATTGGGAATTATTCTTTGTACTGAAAAAGATGAAACCGTTGTCAAATATTCTATTTTAAAAGAAAATAAACAATTATTTGCGTCAAAATATAAAACTGTATTACCAACAGAGGAAGAACTTGCCGAAATGATTACCATACAACATCAAAAAGAACTTTCACGATAATAAAATTACCGTATCTTCGCTTCGTCCTGACTCGTAACCTTTTTTATACAAAAAAATAACTAAAGATTTTCAATTACTTATAATTTTGCTTTACTGTATTTACTGCACTAAAAGGCAGCAGTCATAAAAAATTACTTTGATACAAAGCGTATGCGTTCGCAAGGCAAAAAGGTGAGGCTGGGGCTGTGAATGATAATCTGCTTGGGGGGCAAAATTCTTTTTGCCTTGGTTTTTTCGTACTTTTATATCAAGACAAAAGTACCAAGAGAAATAAAAGAAAGTACAACATGATTCTCCTTTTAACTATTTAACTCTTGCCAAAGCATATCTTTAAGCTCTACAATATTCTTTTGTGTGTGCGCCGAGATGAAAATAGTAGGAATGTTTTTGGGAACCTTTTTCCTAAGCTCTTTTAATTTATTTTCAGTAATTAAATCGCATTTTGTAATGGCAAGAATTTTTTTCTTATCCATTAACTCTTGATTATACTGTTTTAATTCATTGAGCAAAATCTTGTACTCCTCTTTTATATTCTCCGAAATGGACGGAATTAAAAAGAGCAAGATGGAGTTGCGTTCAATGTGTCTTAAGAATCTGTATCCCAGCCCCTTACCTTCAGACGCACCTTCAATAATTCCGGGAATGTCGGCAACTACAAAAGATAGATAATCTCGGTAGGGGACCATTCCTAAATTGGGTTTTAAGGTAGTAAAAGGGTAGTCGGCAATTTTTGGTTTTGCGTTAGAAATGACGGAGATGAGTGTGGATTTTCCTGCGTTTGGCATGCCCACAAGTCCAACGTCAGCTAAAACTTTCAATTCGAGGGTAAGCCAACCTTCAGCGCCGGGTTCGCCGGGTTG
>DUOL01000188.1 GCA_012838875.1 Bacteroidales bacterium
CCCGTACTCGTTAGGATCTAACTGTCTGACCATTAAGGTGGCATCGGAACGAACTCGGGGATTATTTATTAAATATTCTTGGATATAGATACGTAAAACTCCGATATTCGTGAGATGTCGCCCGTTAGGACCATGCAACATTATCGCCTCTTCGTCCTTATTATGTGCGGCTAACTCTTTCTCTTTCTGCTCAATATATGATTTAATTAAAGAAATCTGCTTAAATTTCTCTAACATTTGCGGAGAACATTGTTTAATGGTTGTTATATCAATTTGAATAGCTCGCTTAATTCTACGCATGCCTGTCTCTTGCATTCCACGCCAATTTTGCACTGAGTCAACAACAAGTTGTTTAACGGGAACGGTAGCAATCGTATTATCAAAATTTCTAACTTTAGCTGAAATTAAGTTCACCTCTTCTACCGTGCCACTAACGCCGAATTTCTCCATCGTAATCCAATCGCCGTTACGAATTATGTCATTTTTAGATATTTGAATACTATAAACAAAACCCGTAATAATATCCTGAAAAACCAAGAGTAAGACTGCTGAAAACGCTCCCAACCCTGCCAAGAGTCCGGCGGGTGACTTATTGATAATAATAGAAATCATTAAGATAATGGAAATCAACCAAATAATAACGGAGACAATTTGCAGATAACTCTTCATTGGCTTGTCTTTCGTTCCTTCACGTTGTAACATAACTTCCGTCAGCGCTTTCAAAAAATTGAGGAGAATCAGTGTACAGTTAATGATGATATAAATGTTAATGAGGGCTGTTAAAAATAGAAATGCCGAACTTTCTTCAAGAAAAATTTCTTGAATTAACTTCTTTATGATTAAGGCAGGGAGAAAGATAGCCAACTGATTAAAAAAGTTCGCCTTTCGTAGTTCGCTCTTCCATAAAGACTTATCTTTTTTAATCCTTAAAAATTTCAGAAGTAGGAATCTGATGATGTAAAATAATACTACGCCCACAAATAAGAGGGCTAGTGTTATAGTAAAAACGGTTAATAGTTTTGAAACCGTATCACCTAAACTTAGTTTCAGAAATAGCTCTTCAATAAATATTCTTACCCAATAAAACATAACATTTTAGCTCTTTAAATTTATATTAATGAATTAAAGCGACAAAAATAGCCTTTTTTTTCCTATTTTTGCAAATCAAAATTTTTACTACGTATGGATAAAAATACAATTATTGGACTTATTCTTATTTTTGGATTGGTAATGGGGTTTTCGTTCTACAATAATTCCAAAATTAAGAAAGAGAGGGAACTTAAGGAACAAAAATTATTAGAACAAATAAAAGAAGAAGGTTTTTCGGATACAACTACGATACATATCAATGATAGTATTAAAGATGCTTCTATTATTATTTCTGATGTTAACGAAAATAAAAAGAATAATTTTTTAGCAGCCGGTCCTTTCTATTACCCGGAAAATGAGGTTGCTGATTACGCGGTCGAAACCAACGTTGCAAAATACACCTTCGCTTCGCAGGGAGGTTATATTAAAAGCATAGAACTAAAAAACATTTACGAATATACGCCCAAAGATAGTGCCCGTAAGCCATTGGTACTCTTCCAAAATGAGAATAGTACAATGAGCATTGATTTACAAATGCTCGATCAACGTATTTTACAGACTAAAAATCTCTTTTTCACAACACAACTTGAGGACACATTGAAAGTTACGGGGAACGACAAAAAGTCGCTATCACTTCGCCTTTTCCCTCTTAAATCAACTTCGTTAGACGATAATAGCACTCAAATTGATAGTAACAGCTACATTGAGTATCTTTACACATTTTCTGCGAATGACTATAAATTCTCCTATCAGGTTCGTTTTGTTAACATGTCTGCTTATCTTTATCCGAATCGTTCTTACACTCTTGATTGGAATGCTAATTTAACTAACTTTGAGAAGAATTATGAGTACGAAAAAAACATAACGACTATTTATTACATGGATAATTTAGAGAAAGTCTCTAAATTAAATGAGAAGAAATCGGAAAAGAAAGATTTTTCCACGGAACTAAAGTGGATTTCTTACAAACAGCAATTTTTCACCAGTATTATTATTGCTGATTCCGGGTCTTTTTCAGGTGGTTTATTACAAGTTTCCTTACCTGACAAAAACGAAAAGAAGATTCTTAAAGATTGTGATGCCGCTCTTGACTTCAAAATGCCGAACATTGATAATTCTCAATTTAATCTTTCCCTCTACTTTGGACCTAACCAATACAAGCTTTTAAAACAGTATGACCTCAATTTAGAGCGGCAAGTTCCGCTTGGGTGGAGTTTTCTTCTTCATTGGATAAATCGACTAGCGGTAATTCCGATATTTAACTGGTTAGAGGCTTACGGTTTAAGCTATGGAATAATCATTTTAATTCTTACCATTATTCTAAAATTAGTTTTATTTCCTGTTGCCTATAAGACCTATTTATCATCGGCAAGAATGCGTGTTTTAAAGCCCGAAATTGAAGAAATAACGGCTCGGTATCCGAAGCAGGAAGATGCAATGAAAAAACAGCAAGCCACGATGGCTCTCTATAGAAAAGCAGGGATTAATCCCATGGCGGGTTGTTTGCCTATGCTTTTGCAAATGCCTATTTTAATTGCTTTTTTCCGATTTTTCCCCTCTGCTTACGAACTACGTCAACAACCTTTTTTATGGGCAGAAGACCTCTCTACTTACGATTCCATTCTGGATTTCAGTTTTAATATTCCTTTTTACGGCGACCACGTCAGTCTATTTACTTTACTAATGACCATTGCGACCTTGGTTTATACTTGGCTTAACAACAAGTTGATGTCGCCTGCCGGCGGTGGAGACCAAGCCAGAATGATGAAAATCATGATGTATTTTATGCCTATCCTATTTCTCGGTTTATTCAACAGTTTCCCATCGGCACTTACCTACTATTATCTATTGGTGAATTTAATTACCTTCTTGCAAATGTGGATCTTCCGTATGACTGTTAATGAGAAAAAAATCCGCCAAAAAATCCAAGTACAAATGTCTAAACCAATGAAAAAATCAAAATGGCAACAAAGATTAGAAGATTTGCAAAAACAACAACAACAAATGCAAAAAAATAAGAGATAAAAATTAAAAAAATTGTGGATATATAACAAATAAATTTTTATCTTTGCAATATGATATGAACCAATGAGTACATTTTTAAGTTTATACAATGAAATAGAATATAAAATAAAGCAAATTTCTGTTCGTTACAATGAACAAAAGGAAGAGAATGAAGAACTAAAAAAAACAGTTAACTTACTAACACAACAAATTGATGAATTGACAAAAAGAACAGAAGAATTAGATGAGAAATTAAAATTAGTAACAATTACAAAAACAATATTAAAAAAAGAAGATAAAAAAGATATAAAAAAGAAAATCAATGATTTAGTGCGGGAGATAGATGATTGCATTGGGCTTCTAAATAGTGAATAATGAATAATGATAGATTAAAGATTACAATAACCGTTAATCAGAGAAATTTTGATATAGAGATAGATAAAAGTGTGGAATATTACTATCGTGAAGCAGAAAGGATAATCAATAAGAGTTTTATAGAGTTTGCTAAACAATGGACTTATACCGATCATCAAGATTTATTGTCAAAAATATTAATAGACTTTGTGGTCAAATGGATAGAAAATGAAGAGAGATTGAATGCTTTTGATGAGAATTTAATACCTAAGATGGAAAGATTAAAACAACTTACTGAAACCATCGAAATTGATTAACCCACGTTCTTTGAAAATAACCTATCCCGCAGCGTTCAGATACGTTTGTTAAACTCAACAGTAAACAAACGAAGGATAAGCTTAATCGCTTTTAAGAAAAGGCCTAATTACCGAAAGGTAAGGTGAAAACCCGTGGAATTTCGAGAAGAGCGAAGCTCCTTCACCGTGCATAAATAGGAGTTTAATAAAACCCTATGGGACGCCTGCGGGATTTTTTTATTCTTTTACTTGAAAAACATACTTAAAATAAATATATAAACTAAATTAAAACATAAATATGGAACCTATCGCAATAGCACTCATTTCTACTCTTGTCGGTACAGGAATAGGAATAACCTTAGCATATACGCTTCTCAATAAGACTTTAACAAAACACAGTCGTGAATTGATTAAAAAAGCTGAAGAAGACTCTGAACTACTGAAAAAAGAGAAAATTTTACAAGCCAAAGAGAAATTTTTACAACTTAAAAGTGAACATGAAAAAGCCGTAAATGAACGTAATCAGCAACTTACTGTCGGAGAAAACAGAATTAAACAGAAAGAACACTCTCTTAATCAAAAATTAGAAGAGGTAAACAGAAAAAACAACGAAAACAATCAGCTTCGAGAGAATTTGACAAAACAACTTGAAATTAACTCTCAAAAACAAGTAGAATTAGACAAACAAACCTCGATACAAAAAGCAAAATTAGAATCTATTGCCGAATTGAGCGCTCAGCAAGCGAAGGAGCAATTAATGCAACTCATGCAAGACGAAGCTAAAGCCGAAGCAATGGTTTTAGTAAAAGATATCATGGACGAAGCACAGACGACAGCCAATTTAGAAGCGAAAAAATTGATAATAAAATCTATTCAACGCGTAGGCGTAGAAGCGGCTATAGAAAACTCCGTTTCCGTTTTCAATATCGAAAATGATGAGATTAAGGGACGAATTATCGGAAAAGAGGGGCGAAATATCAGAACATTAGAAAATCTAACCGGTGTCGATGTTATCATAGATGACTCACCGGATGCCATTTTACTCTCCTGCTTTGACCCTGTTCGCCGTGAAATTGCTCGTCTTTCTCTTCAAAAATTGGTAACCGATGGACGTATACACCCGGCACGCATCGAAGAGGTAGTAGCTAAGACTAAAAAACAGATAGAGCAAGAAATCGCTGAAATCGGGAAACGCACTTGTATAGATTTAGGAATTCACAACTTACATCATGAATTGATGCGTCTTATTGGCAAAATGAGATATCGTTCCTCATACGGGCAGAACTTACTACAACACTCAAAAGAAGTGGCAACTCTTTGTGCTACGATGGCTTCCGAGTTGGGATTAAATGCGAAATTGGCAAAACGTGCAGGACTTTTACATGACATCGGTAAAGTTCCTGATACCGAGCCGGAATTACCACACGCTCTCTTCGGAGCTCAATTAGCAGAACAATACAAAGAACGCCCCGAAGTGGTGAATGCTATCGGCTCACACCACGATGAGATGGAAATGGATAATTTAATTTCTCCGTTAGTACAAGTTTGTGACGCTATCTCGGGAGCAAGACCCGGCGCAAGAAGAGAAGTCGTTGAAGCATATATAAAACGACTTAACGACTTGGAAAACATTGCTCTAACCTACCCCGGTGTTGTCAAAACTTATGCTATTCAAGCAGGTAGAGAATTGCGTGTCATTGTTGGAGCTGAAAAAGTTACAGACGAACAAGCAGCACAACTCTCTTTCGATTTGTCTAAGAAAATTCAAAATGAAATGACCTATCCCGGGCAGATAAAAATTACAGTGATTCGAGAAATTAGATCAATAAATTTTGCAAAATAAACTGGATTGCTATTTTTTTTTTACTTTTGCAATTGTAAATATGTAAAATTATTTATAAACGATGTATAGAAAAAAATTTCTTATTGCATACGGAATAACATTTTTTTTATTTTTGCTCTATATCATTTTTATCTCCGATAGTAATATAAGTAAACACATAGAGCTTAGTAAAAAAATTAAAAAGTTGGATGAGAATATTATTCAAACGAAGAATCAAATTAATAATGAATACTCATATCAACAATTAAAAAATAATCCGAAGCTATTACATCAATATGCTCGAGAACAAATGAATATGCAAAAGGAAGATGAGGATGTATTTGTAATTATTTATAAATAGATGAAACGAATTGCTATTATAAACGGGGTTAATCTGGGAATGCTCGGTACGCGTGAAGTTGATATTTACGGGAGCGTTGATTTTGACACCTATTTTAAGCAATTGTGTCAACGTTTTCCTGAATTGGAATTAACCTATTTTCAAACTAATTGCACTGATGAACTTGTTAATTGTATACTAAAAAACAGAGACTTAGATGGTATTATTCTCAATCCCGGCGCTTATACTCACACTGAAATTGTTTTAGCCGACACCGTTAAGAGTATTTCCGCTAAGGTGATAGAGGTTCATATCTCTAATCTTTTTAATAGAGAGAACTATCGAAAAAAATCTTATTTAGCAACCGTTTGTTCCGGTTCTATTGTCGGGTTTGGATTGAAAGGGTATGATTTAGCACTTTTTTCATTTTTAATTTAAACTTTTAAAAAAATAGTGCGTCTAAACAACGCTTATATCAAAATAATTCAATTAAAAAAATTAAAAAATAGTATTATGAAAAAAATCTTTTATTTAACTGCAATTCTATTTTTGGGAGTTTCAATTTCTTTACAGGCTCAAGACCCCAACACTCCTGCACCTGCACCGACAGGCGATGAGCCGGAAATAAAATTTGAAAAAACAGTTCACGACTACGGTAATATTATGAGAGGTGATAACGGTAGTTGCGAATTTAAGTTTACCAATATCGGAAAAACTAATTTAATACTGACTAACGTACGTTCTTCTTGCGGTTGTACCGTTTCACAATGGCCCAGAGAGCCGATTGCCCCCGGTGAATCATCTGCCATTACAGTAAGATATAACACACAACGTGTCGGTGTTATCTCAAAAAGTGTAACGGTAGAGTCAAATGCAATCAACAATCAAGTTGTGTTAAGAATTAAAGGGAACGTAGCAAATCCACCTGCACCGGCTGTTCCGGTTAATGATGAAAATCCCGTAGTTACTCCTAATTAAAATTTATGTTCTTTAAATATATGATATAAAAATGAAAAAAATAGTTATTTTCCCGATTCTTTTATTTACGGTTCTGACTTTATTTTCGCAAGCTCCAGTAACTAAAACTTATTCCGGTACAAGTGCCGAAATTCAATTTGAATCTATTACGCTTGATTTAGGCACTATGAATTTAGGAGAAGTAAAAGAGTTGAGTTATACTTTTACAAACATTGGGAAAAAACCGCTTATTTTAGATGATGTTATTATCTCTTGTGATTGTACCGAAATTGATTATCCGAAAGCGCCTACGATGCCCGGGCAGAGTGGTAAAATTAAAGTAAAGTACACAGCAACATCGGCAGGAAGTATCAACAAATGGGCTACGGTTTTGTCGAATGCTGAAACAGATAGAGTAATATTAAAATTAAAAGGGAAAGTTATTTAACTTTTCAAAAAATTACAATCTATGGGGTCGCTTGGTTTTGACAGCTTGTATGTAGATTTGTAAGCATGTCGGAGGTTGTGAGACGGTTCCGTTAAAAACTAACTCTCGTTGCCAATAGATGGCGAAACTTCTTATGCATTCGCAGCTTAATGTTGCGGATTCCGAGACTTAATCAAGGATTAACGTCTTGGATGTTTCCTCGGAAGCTCTTCTTTCCGGCGTCCGTTCCGAAGCATCACAAAGGGGAAGATAGCAATCACATAGCTTTGGTGTGAAAGTGAAATTTTAAAAGCTAAGGTTTAAAGTAGGTTTGCCTTCTACCGGCTTTAAATCGAAAAAACAAAGTAAGGCTAAACATGTAGAAAGCACTTTTGCAACAGGTTTGGACGCGGGTTCGACTCCCGCCGACTCCACTCACAACTTTCCATTTTCAAATTTAAACTTTCCACTTGGCTTGCGTGAGGGCGCAGGTGGAAAGCCCGCAAGGGCGGAAGCCGCTGGGGACGCGGCGGCAAAAAAGCGAGCTTGTAAGCTCTTTTTGCCGCCTTGCGACCCCACGGCTTGTGCCCGCGGACTTGGAAC
>DUOL01000189.1 GCA_012838875.1 Bacteroidales bacterium
CTCTTCCAATTTGAAGATGTACTGTTTTAAGGAAATATGGTGATTTTCAAGGTCTAAAATAGGGTATCCGACAATTTGTCCGGGTCCGTGGTAGGTGATATCGCCACCTCTATCAATAGGATAGAATTTTGCATCGATTTTTCTTAAAAAATCTTCGCTAATCAGCAAGTTTTGGCTCTTTCCCGATTTTCCCAACGTGTAAACATGCGGGTGTTCGCAAAAAATAATTGTTTCATGCTGCTGAGTTGCCTGACCATTACTTTTGCACTCAATAATATGATTAAAAATCTCTTTTTGTTTATCCCAAGCAACTTGATAGTCAATTATTTCCCAATCTACAAATTTCATTTTATTCTATTTTTTGTTTATTAGAGAGTTTAAGAAAGAGCGTTCTGCCATGTAGGAAGAGCGTACTAACGGTGCACTTTCGACACTCACAAAGCCTAACTTGAGCGCTGTTTGTTTGTAAAACTCGAAAATATCGGGATGAATATACTCTGCAACTTCTATGTTTTGTTTTGTAGGTTGTAGATATTGCCCAATCGTAATCATCAGACAACCAGCGTCTTTAACCTCTTTTAACAGCTCGATAACCTCTTCTTGTGTTTCGCCGAGTCCAACCATAATTCCGGTTTTAGCAATAAATTTCTTTTTAGCAATTTGTTCTAATACATTCATACTTTTATTGTATGACGCACGGCTTCGTATTGACGGGGTTAACCGCTTTACCGTTTCTAAATTATGTGCTACAATATCGGGTTTTGCGTCAAGGACGATTTGTAACAATTCGTCTTCGTAGTCGGGTATCAGCACTTCGATGATAATTGCAGGATTTTTCTCTCGAATGGCAACTATTGTTTTTGCCCAATGCGCAGCCCCTTTATCGGGTAAATCGTCTCTATCAACGGAGGTGATGACGCAATGCTTCAGCTTCATCTCGGCGATGCTTTCCGCTATTTTTCGAGGTTCTTCTTCATCAAGGGGTAACGGTTTTCCTGTTTTTGTGGCGCAAAATTTACAAGCACGCGTGCAAATGTCGCCGAGAATCATCAATGTTGCCGTGCCTAAACTCCAACATTGTCCAATATTTGGGCACTTGCCACTGGTGCAAATGGTGTGTAATTGCTGTTCCTGAACGATTTTCTTTACTAATGGGTAGTTTTTCCCGTTTTCTAATTTAATTTTTAGCCAATCCGGTTTTCTAAGTATTTTCATAAAGTTATTAAATTGAAAAATGAGTTTTAGTACAAGAGTGAACGATTAGATAAATCTCTTAAATTTTGCTAATTTCTGTTTATAAGGAGGATACTTTACTTTAAAATCTATCTTAGATGACGAAGTTACAACACTTTTTAGATGGGAGAAGGTGTCAAACCCGTATTTCCCGTGATAACGTCCCATTCCGCTATTGCCGACACCCCCAAAGGGCAGAGTATGTGTGCCGGCATGAATAAGCGTATCATTAATACAAACACCCCCTGAGGAGGTCTCAGAAAGTACTCTTTTAATCGACTTTTTATTTTTGGAAAAATAGTAAAGTGCTAACGGTTTTTCACGTTTATTTACAAAAGAGATAACCTCGTCAATAGTTTCAAACTCGAAGAGTGGCAAGATAGGACCAAATATTTCGTCACGCATAACGGGGCTATCTTCAGCTACATTTTCGAGTATGGTCAATGAAAGAAAATAGTCATCTTCATTATAGTTTCCTCCCAAAACAATATCTCCCGATTTTAAGTAGGTGAGCAGTCGTTGCATTGCGATTGAGGAGATAATACGGGGATAGTCCGGAGATTCTTCCATTTTCTCACCGAACATTTCTATTAAAGCTTTTTCTATTTCAAAAACAAAGTCGGTTTTAATTTTTTTATGAACAAATAGGTAATCGGGGGCGATACAAGTTTGCCCGGCATTCATTGTTTTGCCCCAGACGATGCGGCGTGCAGCGAGAGGAAGGTTCGCATCATAATCGACAATACAGGGGCTCTTTCCCCCCAATTCGAGGGTTACCGGAGTAAGGTTTTTAGCTGCGGCTTCCATAACGACTTTTCCTAAGGTGGGACTACCCGTGAAAAAGATATAGTCAAAACGTTGTGCTAATAGCAGTTGATTGACTTCTCTATTCCCATGAATAATTGTTACGTAATTTTCGGGGAAGGATTCTTTTATTATGGTCTCCATTACTTTTGCGGTGGCCGGTGCGTAGGGAGAGGTTTTGAGTACGGCACAATTGCCCGCACTGATAGCCGCAATCAAGGGATTGAAAAGCAGTTGGAAAGGGTAATTCCACGGGGCAATGATTAAGACAACGCCGTAAGGCTCCTTAATAATTTTTCCGCGTGAAGGAAATAGGACGAGCGGAAGTCGCCGTTTCTCAGGTTTTGCCCATCTTTTAAGATGACATATGTGATAATCTATCTCCTTCAGTACGAGAGAGATTTCCGTAATATAGGATTCAAAATTTGATTTTTCTAAATCTTCGTTCAAAGCATCAAAAATTTCTTCTTCTTTGAGCTTAATAATTTTTTTTAATCTTTTTAGAGAGTCAATCCGATAAGAGATATTTTTAGTTTCATTTAAAGAAAAGAAGTTTTTTATCTTTGCTACTTTTGAAGTAATCTCGTCGGCAATGTTATGCATAATTGTTCTATATATATTAAGTGAGACACATATTAATAGTTCCTACCATAAGGGCTACACCTAATTGCCATAGCAATCCATAAGTTTTTACTATTTTCATTCTTTTTTTGTTGAAAAGAGAGTTCTTATATGTTGTTTTTTGCAATTGTACTGATGGCGTTGTTTATTCGTTTAACTACCTCATTTGCTCCAAGCAAATTGATAATTTCGAATAAATCCGGTCCTTTAGCCGCACCTACCAACGAAAGACGAAGGCAATTCATAATTTGCCCCATATTTAGATTATTTTGAGTTATATACTCACTAATTGCATTGTGAAGCGAATCTCTTTGGAAAGGAGAAGTTTCGCCAATAATTTGAGCTATCTCTTTTAATCTTTGCGGGGTATCTTCTTTCCACCTTTTTTTAATAATTTGCTCATCAAAAGAGGTCGGAGCTATGAAAAAGAAATTGCTTTCTTCCCACAAATCATTTATAAAACTAATTCGTTCTTTAACCAATGCGACTATGTTTTCAACATATTCGGCAGGAGCGTCAATATTATGTTTTTTTAAAATTAAAAGAAATTGTTCGGTAAGAGTTTTAACGGATAACTTTTGAATATACTGTTGATTAAACCATTTTGCTTTTTCAAGATTGAACTTAGCTCCGGATTTACTCACTTTTTCAATCGAAAAGAGCTGGATAAGTTCGTCTTTACTCATAATTTCCTGTTCCGTACCGGGGTTCCAGCCGAGAAGTGCTAACATGTTAATTAGGGCGTCCGGCAGATATCCGGATTCACGATATCCCGAAGATGTTTCACGGCTCTGCGGGTCTTTCCATTGCAAAGGAAAAACGGGGAACCCGAGTCTATCGCCATCTCGCTTACTGAGTTTGCCATTTCCGTCAGGCTTTAACAATAAGGGTAGGTGGGCAAATTGCGGGGGCGTCCAATCAAAAGCCTGATACAACATTTGATGCAAAGGGGTAGAGGGCAACCACTCTTCACCACGTATAACGTGTGTGATTTCCATCAGATGGTCATCAACAACATTTGCTAAATGATACGTGGGCATTCCGTCCGATTTGAACAATACTTTGTCGTCAAGAAGAGACGAGTTGACCTTTACCGTACCGCGTATCATATCCTCAACTACGATTTCGTGGTTGTCGGGATATTTGAATCTAATAACGTAAGGTGTTCCCGTGTTAATTTTATCATTGACTTCCTGTGCGGATAGTGTTAAGCTATTACACATCGAAGCACGCGTAAGAGTTCCATATTGAAAAGTCTCTTTTCGCCTTTCAAATTCTCTTCGTTTTTCGTCGAGGGCTTCCGGTGTATCGAAAGCATAATAAGCCCAATTATTCTCTACTAAATATTGTGCATATTTCATGTAGATTTCTTCTCTTTCAGATTGTCTGTAAGGAGCGAATTTACCGCCAATATGGACACCTTCGTCAAAATCAATATCGAGCCATTTAAAAGTTTCAATGATATATTCTTCCGCACCGGGCACAAAGCGTTGTTGGTCAGTATCCTCAATACGGAGTATGAAAGTGCCGCCGTGTTTTTTAGCAAAGAGCCAATTGTAGAGAGCAGTACGTACTCCGCCGATATGTAATGGTCCCGTGGGACTCGGAGCAAAGCGTACCCTTGGTTTCCGATTATTGATAGAATCTAAAGCGGTTGTCATGAATTTTTGCCTTATCTTTTAAGTCTTCTAATATTAGCATTTCATTCCGCGAACGATTTGTCAATATATTTTTTGCTATCATTCGTTCGTACATAAGACCTTCGCTCGGTTTGCTCTCCTCTTTGTGTGAAACATTAACAAGATATAAAAACTGTTTGCCCGTTACTAAATGAGTTTTTTGGTCAACAGGTAACGAGAATATTTGAGCGATAGCCTTGTTTTCAATTTGAGAATTTTGATAAAAATCGAGACCAAACTGAACTCGAACGCTGTCTTTCACAGTAGAGTTATAGCGATTTGCTAAATCATAGATAGTTGCACCTTTATTAATCTCTGCAACAACCATTTTCTCAACTTCTTCTATTTTTTTCTGAGCTATCAGTTCGGCTTCTATCGTAGATTTTACGGCATCAAAAGGAGCAATGCCTTTTTTATTAATATTACGCAACCCGACAACTGCGTAAAGACGGTTGTCAATTTTAATTACATCAGAAATATTTCCTACTTTAACGTCCTCATTAAAAGTCCAAGAAACAATGTCACGGCAATTTTGCAACTCATTAACCGACCCCATCATTGAAGTGATATTATTTCCTCGTAAGATTTGAATACCGCTTCTGTTGGCAGCCTCATTAAAAGCTGCTATAGAAGTGCTTTCAGCTAATAGTTGATTTGCAGCCGATTTAATTGTAGCAAGAGTCTTTTCGGAAGCTTTAATTTCCGTAGGATAAATAACGAAAAGACGTTTTTGAATTAATTTAGTTGTTTTCCGTGGTTGGAAGATAACGTAAGCTCCTTGATTGTCATTAACATAAACATTTTTTTGTGAATAAGCTAGTAGCAATGAGTCGTAAAGTTCCGGATAAGTTGATCTTTCAGGTACCCACATAGTAGAATCTGTTGCTTTTCGTCCTCCTAAATAGTGAGGTAACATTTCAAAAATAGCATTCGGCGAAGAACGTAGAATGTTTTTAAGGCTGTCGGCAACATTTTTCGCTTCATCTTTTGTACGAAGCGACTGTAAATTTTGTTCCGTTTTGAAGTCAATAACTAAATAGGCAACTTGTACAGAGTCGGGGCGATAAGCTTCGCCGTAAACTTTCCCAAAGTACCACGCTCTATTTTCATGATTAAACGGTTCAATAAAAGTGCCGACCGGGAGGCTGAAAACTAAAGAATCAAGAGTTTCTAATACGATATCATCTTTTTTATAGTAAAAACTATCAACGGGTCCGTGCATTTCATTAATATTAAATTCCGCAATCGAAGAAGCGTTTAAAAATCTTCCATAGGCGCTTCTAACGGAATCTTCTATCGTGGTTAGGTCTTCATTGCTCGGAGCTATCGGAAATATAGCAACGTCTATGTCGCGTGAATCTTGTTTGATTTCGTAGCGATTTTTATGATTTTTGTACCATTCTTTTATCTCCTTTTCAGTAACGGTAGGAGTGATATTAGCAAAAGCAAGAACACTCGGGTTGATAGAAGCGAATTGGATATTTGCTATGTTATTTTCCTTAGCAATTTTTGCCAATAATTTATTGGAGTAATATTCGGACCCTTGAGCTAATGCAAAATAGCTTTTCCATTTAGCATTTGATAGATTTATGCGTTCAATAGCTTTAAAAGCGTTGTATAAATCACGTACCTCCTCTTGATTTTTATAATCTTCCACATTTGTAATGAAGCTCATTGCCGCTTCGGGTGACGAGAAATTTGCAATAGACGTAAAAAGTTTGTAAAGAAGTTGATTGGGCTGTTGTGTGCGGAGGGAAGCTACTAATTCAGTAGTTGCATTTTCTATCATTTCGTCGCTATAAACAAGTCCTAATTTCTCAAGTTGCTCATCAAGTATTTTTTCCTCAAACAATTGCTCCCAAGTCATTCCATGAATTTGATAAGTTTCGGATTCTTCTAAAGAAGTTTTATCATACATTATTCTCCAGAGAGCGGTGTTTTGGTCATGAAGCAACCTATATTGGTCATCTAATTTTTCATTATTAATTCTTACCATTGTATTTTTATCGGAAAACATACCCGCTAATTGTGTAAAGTCTCCCACAACAAATGCTAATAGTGCAATGCCAATAATTAACATAAGAAGTACACCGTGTTTGCGAATTGCGCCAATTGCTGCCATAATATTTTTTTATAGTTTATTATTTGATGGTTATTTATTTAAAGGTGCAAAAATACATTTTTTTTTCAAATAATTAAAGTTGAAAAAAATGATTTTTTACAAAGAAAATTAGAGAGCTACACAGCTCTCTAATTTTCTGTAGTCGGGATGACAAGATTCGAACTTGCGACCTCTTCGTCCCGAACGAAGCGCGCTACCAAGCTGCGCTACATCCCGCCAAAAGTTTGACTGCAAAAATACATTTTTTTATTGGAAAAAACATACATCCTATGTCCCTTTTCTTTTTAAAACTATTAAAAATGTATAAATCAGTATTTTAATATCCATTTGGATAGACATATTTTCTAAATACAAAATATCCCATTTTAGTCGTTCAACCATCTGGTCAACATTTTCAGCATAACCGAATTTCACTTGCCCCCATGAGGTAATTCCGGGTTTTATATTTAACAATAACTTGTAATAAGGAGCTTTTTTTACAATTTGATCAATATAATATTGTCGCTCCGGGCGCGGTCCGACAATTGACATGTCGCCAAGTAAAACGTTAAAGAATTGCGGAGTCTCATCTAATCTCACCTTTCGCATAAATCGACCGAACGGAGTAATACGTTTATCTTCTTTGCTGGATAATTGAGGAACGCCTTGTTCGGCATCTACGTACATGGAACGGAATTTTAATATTTTAAAGGGCTTGCCACGATAGCCGATACGCTCTTGCGAATATAAAATGGGACCCGGTGAAGAACGTTTTATGCCGATAGCTAAAAAAATGTAAACCGGTAATAATAAAATTATCGCCAAAAGTGAAAATAAAATATCTAATAATCGTTTGGTATATCTTTGCCACTCAGGAAGATAGGCGGGGGAAATCGAAATAAGAGGTTCGACTAATACGGACGATGTTTTAACGAGACCAACCAAAAAATCTTGCGATTGAGGTATTAACTTCAAATCAATTTTTCTATCATGAATATCGCCTAACATTGTTATAATAGTCTCAATGTGCTTGCGATGTCCATTCTGAACCGCTATTATAAGTTCTTCTATATCATATTTTTGAACAATATCGGATAAATCATCAATTTGTCCTAAACAAGGTAATTCATCAATAAATACGTCCTCATCATCTAAGGACGGCTTTACATAACCGACCATGTACGTTCCCGTATGAACGTTATCTTTAATAATCGATTTATACGTATTCATTGCAAGAGTGTCACAACCGATAAGAATAGTGTTAAAGCCGATTTTCCCTGTTTGGATTTTTCGATTTATTATTGATGTAATTATTAAACGAGGAAAATAGGTGAAAATAAATTGTAAGGAAAAGAGTAAAAGAAAATATTTCCAATAATCGGAATAGTCGTTAACAATATCGTCAAGGATAAATGCGAAGAAGAAAATGAGAACTCCTATTAGTGTTACTACAAAGGTCGTTTCCAACTCTTTTAATCTTGATCTTCCTGTCGTTTTTTTATAAATACCTGTAAAAGTATGAAGAACAAGCCAATATAAAGGGAAAGCAAATAAACCGATATAAAACTTAATATCGTTTAAAACACTGACCGAGAAATTTTGCTCAAAAAGATGGACATCAACATTATATTTTCGATAGACAAAGAAAAGCATCCACGTGCAGATTGCCGCTACAATGTCAAAAAAAAGATAAACGAAAATGAAACGTTTTTTATTCATTGTTTTAGCAGATTATCGTGAACTAACAACTCTAATATTATCAAAATAGAAATTTGCGATTTCGCTATTGTTTTTATTGCCCGCTAAAATCACCCTAAATCCTGTTGCCGTGTAATTTCTACTAACAGCAAGCGTGAGATTAATATAAGTCTTTTTCCATTTTCCATTTGTAGGTTTTAAAACTACTAAAGCTTCTTGCGTAGGAATAGACGTAGATTGATTGACTAATAAACCGGTATAAATTTCTTGGTCGGACTTATAATTAAATTCAAGCAAAATTGATTTTCCTCCGCCGGGCAAGGTTAGCAAATTAGACATCACCTCAAATGAATTGATAGAATCACGCAATTGAATCAGTCCCGAACAAGTATTAATATCATTGATATCATTTTCGTTTTGATAAATTATTTCAGGATCATAAACTTTAGTAAAACCGCTAATAGAGCTATCAGTGGAAGAAAAGATGGTCCCGGCACTTTCAAAGTTCTCCACTAAAGGAAAATAGACGGCATTATCATTATAGTATTTAAAGATAGGTTTAAGTTCTATCACTTCCCCCCCCTGAGCAATAATATTTGATATGTATTTTTGTGTAAACGGGTAAATAGGACGGGTAGTCGACATTCCATTCAATTTTATACCGAGCGACAATTGAAGGGTAACATCTCCCTTGGCAAGAATCGGGATTTTACAAGGTAATTCCCAAACTCCGATTTTTTTACCGTTGGCAGTAAGCCAGATATCGGAGAAATCGTGAGCCGTTAATCCGGAAGGAGAGTTGAATTGAGCTAAATCCAAATTTTCAAGTGATAAAGAAATGTCTTCTTTTGTAATGAGTATATAGGTTGGTGTTATATCTTTTTTTTCACAAGTAATTAATGTCAACCCTAAAAAAATAAAAAAGAATATTTTTACAAAATGTTTCATTACAGATTACAAGGAAAGTAAATCAATAGAACGTTACGAGCTAACCCTTTATTTTATTTTGTCGGTTTATTTTCGTTAGAATTTCATGGGCTGCCATGAGGGCATTGGTTCCGTCTTGCAAGGTTACGGTCGTAGGAGTTTCGTTTTCAATAGAATAAACCAAACTTTCAAGTTCCGACCGAATAGCATTGTTCATAACTATCGGAGGAGATTCTACCACTATTTGCTTTTGTGGCTTTCCCTCGCCAATATCTAAAACCATAGCAAAAGGATTATTTTTATCTATATAATCTTCAATATGAACCACTTCACTTTTTTTATTAAAAAAATCAATGCTAATATATCTACCTTCCTGAAAAATTCGCATTTTCCGCATGTTTTTCAATGAGATTCTACTGGCTGTAAGATTGGCTACGCAACCGTTTTCAAAATGTAGCCTCGCATTGGCAATATCAATGGTGTCAGTAACAATAGCTACGCCACTCGCCTGAATGTCAAGCAGTTTGCTATTCGTAATTTTTAAAACAATATCTAAGTCATGGATCATAAGGTCTAATATCACCGAAACATCATTTCCCCGTGTATTAAAGAATCCCAAGCGATGAGCTTCAATAAAAAGTGGCGTTTTAATCAACTTCTCGGTTGCAAGAAAAGCCGGATTAAATCGTTCTACATGACCAACTTGAATTTTTACACCATGCTGTTTTTGAAGTTCTATTAATTCCATAGCCTCTTCAACCGTAGCCACAACAGGTTTTTCTATAAAAATCGCTTTTTTCGCTAAAACCGCTTTTTTGGCTACCTCAAAATGCGTTATTGTAGGAGTAACAATGTCAGCAATATCACATCGCTCAATTAACTCGTCCATAGAAGGAAAAGCCTCAACATTGTATTCATTCGCCACCTCTTTCGCCTTATCAATGTCAATATCATAAATGCCGCATAAAGTCATTCTATCGCTCTCAGTAATGCATTTTGCATGTATTTTTCCGAGATGACCGACCCCAAAAAGTCCGATTTTTTTCATATATTATATAGTATTTAGAATCTCTAATAAAGTTTAAAAAGTTATGCAAAAATAGTATTTTTCGTTGAAAAAGGTCTCTTATAAGAAAAGTAGCTATTAAAAATAATTTTATTTTTCTTTTGGGTGTGCCCCCTCGCTGCGCTCGGGGTCGGTCTACGGTTCCAAGTCCGCGGGCGTTAGCCGTGGGGACGCAAAGCGGCAAAAAGAGCTTACAAGCTCGCTTTTTTGCCGCCGCGTCCCCAGCGGCTTCCGCCCTTGCGGGCTTTCCACCTCCGCCCTCACACAAGAAAATAACTCCGTCTTTACGGACACTTTTTACTCAAAAAGGAAAAACTAAACCTTTTTTCACCCTAAATTTCATAATTAATGACTCATTTTTTCTTTTATTTTGTAGATGTTATTTATCAAAGAAATCTTTTTTAACAAAAATATCTATTTGATTTACAGTCTTTTACGCTAAAAATAAAAAAAAACATTATTTCCCGTGCGTTATCAAAGTAAAAAAGATGTATTTTTGCAGTTCCAAACAAAGGGGAAATGCAGGGATGAAAATGTGATGTTTTGGAACCGTTCATTGAAAAGATTGGAAAGAAGTAGCAAAGACTCAAGTAACAATTTACAAGAGGGACAAGCAAGCGATAAAGTCGAGACAGAGCAAACTATAGAAATTAATTAGAATGGAGAGTTTGATCC
>DUOL01000190.1 GCA_012838875.1 Bacteroidales bacterium
AATGTCAATATTCAAATTATCAATGGTATGGTTATTCCCTTCAAAATGACCTCTAAAAGGATTGCTCGCACTATTACCAATTCCGAACCATTGATAACCGCCCAAATCAATGTCGGCAATCAATTCAAAATACTTATTCTTGTATAACAACGAATTGGCATTGATAACGTTCGCCATATAAGCAAGTTGCGAGGCGTTTTCTATAATATAAGGATTCGCTTGCGAACCGTCTCCGAACACCCAAGGCTGAGCACTGCCGTCCCATACACTAACTTGTGTAGGAATAATGTGTAAAATTAGTACGACATTACTATCACAACCATGTATATCCGTATCAAAATTGAGAGTATAAGTTCCTGAATAACTGTACGCAACGCCATTAACATAGTAATCCTCTCCTTCTAAAATTGAAATCATTATCGTAGTATCGCGTGAAGGATAGTTGTGAATATTCAGCACATAAGTAGTTCCGTTGACAACCTGATAAAAAGTTCCGGGCTGAGGATAGGTTTGACCATGGAAACTAAAAGAATCACCAAAACAAATGGTCGTATCCATTGCCACGACAGGTTGACACAAGGTAGTAAAATGAAACGTGTCTCCATAAATATAAATACCGTTCATCTCGGCAAAAGCACGATATACGTATGTAGTACAAGGGAGTATTTGCCCCAAAGTAACGTCAACATTAGCCGTGGGCGTACAAGCAAAGGTCGTAAATGAAGCGTCCCCAAGTAACCTATATTCAAAACCGAAATTGGTCAGTGAAGTTAAATCCAAAAAGTTCGTATCGGCAAAAGCGTGTAAATGAGCCGAAGTCGCCGTAATGTCCGTTGGGGGTAAAGTCGTTATACCCTGCTCATATAATCGCGGGGCATTAAAAATAGGAAAACCTGCATTGCAATAAGGCAAAATATCGGCTCCCCATATTCCCGACCCTGGTGTCCCCCCGTTCAAGCTATGTAACATCTGAGGTGCCGTCATCTCGGCTTGTGTTTTAGGAATGGAGTAATGAGCATTATTAGTACAACAACCTTGCAAATGGTAACAATTAGTGGCAGAAAAAGTAGTTGTATTATAAAAAAGAACATCATGATAATAATTTTTATTCCCATTTCCCGTCATTGTACAACTCTCCGGAATGCTGGCAGCATTATAACTATTGGTAAAAGTATAAGAGGTCGTACTTGCCATATTCCCAAGAATACCGGCACTATAAGCATTGGAAGTAGCATAACTGGAAGAATAAGACGACTGCGCATGCAAAGTCGGCGTAACTCTCCCCCTATTATAACAATCCGTAATCGTATTATAGGCAGAACTATAACCGGCTATACCGCCAACATAACCGTAGGAACTCATAGCGTAATTAGAAGAACTATACGTATGATTCGTTTTTAAAGTAAGAGAAACATTTCCACGATTGTACGAACGAGCTATAGTAATCGGATTAGATGATGAACCGTTCATATATCCTGCAATTCCCCCCGAATAAACATAGGAATTTTTATAATAACCTCTAATATCGCTGGTTATGTTAAGGGCATTAACTCGCCCCGCATCGGTAACTGACGCACCGCTGGTTACATAGCCAACTACACCTCCAACATAATGATACCACGTATTAGAACTTGAAGATGAATTATTGAGTGAAAAATTGTAGTCAATCGCTCCTTTACTAAGTGTCTGATTAATAAATGAAAGATTGCTTGTGGCATATCCGGCAATCCCTCCTACGTATGTATTATAGGTTGTAGTAGTCGTACTTGTTCTATCCACAACAATAGAGGTACTATTGCTACAACTATCTATTCTACTCGCATTCAAATATCCGGCAATTGCCCCAATATAATATGTAAGAGTATTATTGGTTGTCAAATTAATCTTCCCACCACCGATAATATGCAAATTTCGCACGGCTGCACTATTCAAATACCCAAATAAACCCACATACAAAGGTGAACTACCGGTAAGAGTTATTTTCAGCCCCTTAATGGTAAAATTATCTCCATTAAAATTCCCTTGAAAGGGTGTACTATTCGAGTTACCTATAACTTTCCATTCATAACCGTTCAAATCAATATGAGTTGTCAGCCTAAAATAGGTACCGGAATATGAATTTCCGTTATTGACACTCGTAGCCAAATAAGCGAATTGAGTAGCATTTTCAATTAAAAACGGGTCACTCTGCACCCCTGTTCCTTGTTGCCAAATTGTAGTATCCGTCCCGTCCCAAATACTCACATTTTGCGAAAATAAGGAAAAATTACAGAGGAGTAAAAAACTAATTATAAGTAAACGGCTAATTTTGTTTTCGTTTTTCTTCATAACAATTTATTTTTAAATGTTTTGATAGCAAAAATAATAAAATTTCAATACCATATATTATATAATAAAATAATTTTATTTTTCTTTTGGGTGTGCCCCCTCGCTGCGCTCGGGGTCGGTCTACGGTTCCAAGTCCGCAGGCGTTAGCCGTGGGTACGCAAAGCGGCAAAAAGAGCTTACAAGCTCGCTTTTTTGCCGCCGCGTCCCCAGCGGCTCCCGCCTTTACGGGCTTTCCACCTCCGCCCTCACACAAGAAAATAACTCCGTCTTTACGGACACTTCTTTACTCAAAAAAGAGAAAACCAACCTTCTTTTGTGCCAAATTTTGAAAAAAATGACTCTTTTTTCTTCCATTTTGCACCAATTAATCATAAAAAATCTTTTTTATAAAAAAATATCCTTTTGACTTACAACATCTTACATTAAAAATTAAAAAAATATCGCTTCCCGTGCATTATTGAAGTAAAAAAGATGTATTTTTGCAGTCCCAAACAAAGAGGATAATGCAGGGATGAAAATGTGATGTTTTGGGACCGTTCATTGAAAAGATTGGAAAGAAGTAGCAAAGACTCAAGTAACAATTTACAAGAGGGACAAGCAAGCGATAAAGTCGAGACAGAGCAAACTATAGAAATTAATTAGAATGGAGAGTTTGATCC
>DUOL01000191.1 GCA_012838875.1 Bacteroidales bacterium
AGGCGGCAAAAAGAGCTTACAAGCTCGCTTTTTTGCCGCCGCGTCCCCAGCAGCTTCCGCCCTTGCGGGCTTTCCACCTAAGCGCCTCACGCAGCCAACTTGCTCGTGCAAAGCCATTTAAGTTCAAAATAGAGAACGGAAAGGGAGAAAAATGAAAACTAAAAATTCAAAATTAACCCCAAAGGAATGGCATAATAAAAATTGTTTAATTATGAGCCTATTCTTTCATTTTTTTATCTACCTTTGCCGTATCAATCCTCAAAGATTATGAAAACATGGCGTTACTTCTACCACCCTGACCTAAGCATTTGGTTTAGCGTTGACCCGCTGAGCGACAAATACCCGAACTTAACTCCTTACGCCTATTGTGCGAATAATCCGGTGAGGTTCGTTGACCCGGATGGGAAAATAATTCATAACACAAAAGGCAATATAGTATATGCCACAAATGGGGATAGAGGTATTTTCGAACATCCATCGGGGAGTAAAGCTACACTTGAAATAGGCTACGTTTTTGCAGATGATGGAACACCTGTTCAAGTGTTCAAAAACATTGACGGTGAGGCAGGTTGGAATACGAATTGTCATGGCACTACTTTTACAGACGGGCAATATTGGTTGAACAACGCTCAAGTTCCCACCTTATTAGATGGATACAAGAAAATAAAAATTGAAAAAGCAAAAGTAGGAGACAAAATAGTGTATCATGGCGAAAGTAATTCAGAACATTCGATGACAATAACAAAAACTGATGGAACGATGAAAGGAACGGAAGTATACGGACAAGGCGGCTTAGAAGTAGAGAATCATATAGATAAGACAAATGAAGCATGGAGCAAACCTCAAAATTCTACGGTCGTTAGGAAAGAAAATCCTGATAAAGTTGCTACAGATAAAGAAATTAAGAAATTAAAAAGAAGTATCCACAATGAATAAAATAATTCTATTATTGCTTGTTTCTATTATGTGCTTATCCTCCTGTTCTTCTAAGAAATATTTGACTTTAGAATCTAAATTTAAAGGAACAAAAGCAAATAATACGTTTATATTTATTCCAAATGGAGCATTGATTAATTCATTTCCAATTGTTGAGAATAATATAGAATACACAGTCGGGGTTTTAAATAATATAATTATTTACATAGGCACTACAGATAAAAACTTTACAATAAGCAATTTAAAAATAAATGACCTGTTACCAGAATCATATTTTAATAGAGAATGGGGTTACAGTACAGGATGGGGATATTACATAGAAATTGAATCGGGATGGTATGCTGGTTTTGATTTCCAAACAAAACCAGATGAAGAATCTCGGATACAATGGTTTTTTAAATTTAATTTTAACAAATAAACGATATGTTTAGTAATGATCCAGAACGGAAGTTATCGAAATAATCACTTGACCATCAAACATAATTATATTTCTCTTTAATTAAAATCTAAAATGAAAAAGAAAATGTTATATATTGTTACAACAGCTGTGTTTGTTGTCGGATTATGTATTTTATATTATTATCCACGCAAAGTTTCTTTTGAATTGGCAAAAGAAATAGAAAAACCGTATTCAGAATTTAACAGAATAGATTATGTTGGTTTTGATTATATTGAGGATGCAGAAAGATTTAAGTTTTTTATGGTTTATTATTATAACAAAGCGTCTTGCATTAAAGCCGAGTTAAAGGGTTATAGTTTGATTTTTGTAGAAAATCTTTCCAAAGAACTTAATTTTGACAGATATGATTATATTATTACATATCAAAAGAAATTAAAGGAATTAAGGCATTCCCCTTATTTAACTAAAACAGAAGATGGTTTGTATCACGTTAAACGAACACCTTTAATACCAACTTGGGATAGTGTTCAAACCGACAAAGTTTATATCTAAAAGAAAAACAATAAATTCAGAGCACCAGAGCCCTGAATAGATTAACCCCGCAAATTTTGCGGGTTTTTTATAGCACTTAAAAAGAAACTAAAAGCACTTTTTTCTCTTTTTTTACTCTCAAAATCCCCCTTTTCCAAAAAAGTTATCCACAATTTGCATTTTTGCATTCAATCGCTTTGCTTATCTGGGTTTCGTTCGCTTTTTCTCTGGTAGTGTCCCAAAAAGTGTGTAATGTCCAAAGTTTACTATTTCTGTACAATGAAACTATAGAAAACATCATCAACTATGGATCAGGAGTTAAAGAGTTTTTTTTTTATAAAAGCCTATCGCTCAATAAGTTGAAAATAAAAAACTAACCCCGAAGGGGTGATATGATTGTAGCAAAAAAGGACGCCAAAATTTAGAGAACCCCGAAGGGGGTGACATGATAAAAATTAAGGAATGAATCCAAAATGAAAGGCGATATACTA